>DATLYR010000199.1 GCA_035574475.1 Nevskiales bacterium
GAGCATCACCGCCGCACGGTCGGGCCCCATCGCCTGGGCCAGGCCCGAGAACAGCAGCGAGGCGGCCACGAAGCCGAGCACGAACTTCGGGAACCGGTGCCAGATCTCCATCGCGCTCGGCGGCGGGCCACCGCGGTCGCGCTCCACGCGTGTCACCCAGTACACCGCCACGGCGAACGCGATCACGCCGATCAGAATGTTCTGGATCATCTTGATGGTCGCGGCCACGTACAACGCCTTGTCCGAGAGGAAGGCCGCGGCCGCGGCCACCGCGCCGGTGGAATCCACCGTACCGCCGATCCAGGCGCCGCCCAGCACATGGTCCATCTCCAGCGCCAGGACCACGTAGGGCATGACGATCATCATGATCGAGGTGAACACCATCGAGATGCCCACCGCCAGGGTGAGCTCCTCTTTCTTGGCCCGGCAGGCGGCGGCCGTCGCAATCGCGGCCGAGACGCCGCACACCGACATGTCGGCGGAGATGGTGATGTTGAGCGTCCGGGATTCCATCCGCAGCACGCGCTGCCCGAACCAGTAGGTCGTAACCAGCACGATCGGCGTGACCACCCAGGCGACGAAAATACCCGGCAGGCCGATGGCGAGGATCTTGCCGAACAGGATCTCGCAGCCGAGCAGCACCAGCCCGGTCTTGATGAACAGCTCCACCTGCACCGCGGGCATGGCCCATTTCGGCGTGCCGAGCGTGTTGCTGATCAGCAGCCCGAGCAGGATCGCCCACAGCGCGTATTCCAGCCCCAGCGCCTTGACTTCGCTCTGCGCGGCGATGGCATAGGCCAGCACGGCCAGCAGCCAGACCAGCGGGAAGCCGAGGAGAAAGGCGCGCCCCTCGCCGCGCATCGCCTGCACCGCCAGCCCGAACAGCAGCGCGAAGCCCGCACCCAGGCCGAACAGGTAGCCCATCTGGTTGAACGGCTTCACCCTGGCTTTCTTTGCTGCGGCCTCTTCCTCGCGCAGCTGCGCGCGCCAGGCGTCGATCGCCGCTTTGGCGGCGGCGTTGAGCGCGGCATCGCCGAAGGCGGCCTCGGCCGCGGCGGCCTGCGCCACTTCAGCGCGCCCGCGCAGCTCGAGCGTGAGCGCCCGGGCCTGGTCCAGCGCCGCCTGTGCCTTGGCCTGCTTCGCGGCCGCCGCGTCTGCGCCGAGCACGAAGGCCTCCAGTGGGTTGTCCTTCCAGCCCTGCGGTCGGCTCAGCCACTGCCGGAGCGTTTTCGCGTAGGGCTCGTCCTTGGCCGCGGGCTTGCGCTTGGCGTCGTGGGCGTCGTACCAGGCCAGGGTACGGAAGGGCGCGCGACCGGCCTCGCGCTCGAGGATCGTGTTGGATTCGGCGATGACATCGTCGAGCCCGGCCGGCGGGCGCGGCAGGAAAAGCGCCAGCCCGGCCAGGATCAGCGCAAAGCCCAGCCAGATCGCCCAGTAGTCCTCGCCGCGCCACAAGCCATGCCAGCCTGTGGCGTGACGGCGGTGGTCGGCCTCGTCCATGCGCGCTTCCCCCAGCCGTTGTCCCTCTAAAGCATAGCCAAAGATGCCCTGTCCGCGGTTGACTTGCCCCCTCGGGACAAGGCCCCTAGACTGGTTTCGGCGAGCATAAATAACGTGCCGCGGCGCTTGAAGGTCGCGCCGAACCACGACGCCTATCGCGCCACGGGCTCTAGGGAGAGGGGGACATGAAAAGAATCATCCTGTTGCTGGGACTGCTGCCGGTTTCCACGCTGAGCCTCGCCGCGCCGCCCTCGATGACGCCGGAGGACCCTACCCACGCGCCCGCGCGCGTGCCGGTCCGCAACGCGCCCTACACCCGCACCCTGCGCAGCAACACACCGGCCGACCTCGCGCGCCTGGGCCTGCTGCCGACTGGCATCTACGACGGCAGCCCGCAGCTGAAGGCGAAGCAGCAGTGGTACGAGGAACACTTCTACGACACCCTCGCCTCGCGCAAGGTCTGGAAGGATGGCACCAGCCCCTATACGCACCAGCGCGGCGGCCCGATCACCTGGGACATCGTGCCGATCCCGCAGTACGTGCCGCCGCCCTGCGACCAGCCGCAGCCCACCGGCTACGATGCGGAAGGCTGCCGCATGGCCAACGCCATGTTCAAGGACATCGAGCGCACCGATCCCAAGCTGGCGCGCGAGCTGCGCGAGAAGATCCGTCGCGGCCGCGACGTCTGGCACAAGGGCACCTTCGGCAACCAGGACGAGGAGTACATCCAGACCGCGCGCATCGTGGGCGCGGAGAATATCTGGTACCCCTGGCTCGACACGCGCACGCGCCCGTACCGCTATACCAAGTGGGGCATGATCAACGACCCGGACTGCGTGCAGGGTGACGCCTCCACCAACTGGTACGACAAATGCCAGGATCCGCATTCGACCGGCGTGCTTGGCTACCGCAAGTACTATGCCGACCCGCTCAAGGACGCCAGCGGTAAGGTCATTTTCGATCCACGCACTTCACCCTACCGCGAGGACGAGCTCAAGAAGAACCTGCGCTACGTGATTGGCGGCGCCTGCACCCAGTGCCACGTGGGTTTCGACCCGACCAACCCGCCCAAGGATCCGAACAACCCGAAGTGGGAGAACATCCACGAGCTGATCGGCAACCAGTTCACCAACCAGCCGCTGCAATACATCCAGGGCATTCCGCAGGATCATCCGGCCTTCCAGGTACTGAACGCCGCGCGCGTGGGCACGGTGGACACCTCGTTGCAGGCCAGCGACTTCCAGCACAATCCGGGTACGCAGAACAACATCACCGACTTCGTCAACCGGCGCGTGTTCGTGCACAAGATGAAGCACCCGATCACCGGCGAGGTGAAGGAAGGACGCACGCAGCACGTGCTGAAGGGCGGCGAGGACTCGGTCGGTGACCGCCTCGCGCTGATCCGCGTGTACGTCAACATCGGCATGTGCACCGAGGAATGCTGGGTGCCCAAGTTCCCAGTGCCCGGCAGCTTCTTCGGCAAGAGTTCGCATCAGCAGCCGTTCCGCATCAAGGAGTGCGCGGCGAGCTGCGAGGCCTGGAACCACGCCGACGCCAAGATGGGCGACTTGGCCTTCTTCCTGTTGTCCGGCGGGCCGACCGATCTCATGAAGGCGCGTGACGTGGACGGCACGCCGGGCAGCCGGTTCATAGACCTGGCGCAGGTGCCGCGCGGGCGTGACGTGTTCGCGAAGAACTGTGCCGGCTGTCATTCGTCCTTCGTGCCGCCGGCCAACATCCGTGAGGACAAGGAGGCGCTGGCTGCGTTCTACGAGGGCCACGTGTTCGGCAGCCCCGACACCTGGCAGTACGAGTTCACCGCGGCCAAGCGCAACTCCCCCGAGTTCCAGAAGAAATTCCTGGCGCGCGACCCGAAGAGCGGGCGGATGCTGCCCAAGCAGTTCGTCGAGCGCGGCCTGCAGTACGGTCAGGACTGGCTCGGCAACGACGAGCCCACGCCCTTCGGCGTGATCGGCACCAACATGTGCCGCGCCATGCACGACAACCACAACGAGGGCCACATCTGGGAGGAGTTCTCGTCCATTACGTATAAGGAGCGCGCTTCCCCGGGTTCGGTGCCCAACGTGCTCAACCGCATGGTGCCGGTGCTGGGCGGCATGACGCTGGGCCGCAAGAGCATCGAGGGCGGGCCCGGCTACCTGCGCAACATATCGCTGCTGTCGCTGTGGGCAATCGCGCCCTTCCTGCACAACAACGCGATCGGCGAGCTGACGCATCTGCCGGACGGCGGCATCGACTACACCGTGCGCGGGCGCATCAAGCAGTTCGAGCTGGCCATGGCCGAACTTTTGACCTCCGATAACCCGCAGGTCACGCCGCACCGTCAGCCCAAGATCGCACGCACTACGCTGGATACGAAGATTGCGCCGCGCGAGGACATGCAGGGGCCGATCAAGCTGCCCGTGAAGAAAGGCACGCCGGTGGCCTATTTCGCCAGCTCCGACCCGCATCGCCCGCTGTTCCAGAAGTGCGACGACCTGGTGGAGAACAAGGGCCACCAGTTCGGCGTGGACCTGCCGGCGGACGACAAGAAGGCGCTGACCGAATTCCTGAAGCTGATGTGAATTTTTTGTCCCCTCCCCCTCGATGGGGGAGGGTTAGGGAGGGGGTGTTAATTGGCGGCGGCGAATAGAATCACCCCCACCCTAACCCTCCCCCATTCAGGGGGAGGGTTGAAGGAATGTTCCTTCTCCCTCTGGGAGGGGGTTGGGGCGAGGGCTGTTTTCGGCATTCTGCTGAGTCTGGCGCTCGCCGCCTGTGGTGAATCGCGCTCGGTCACCGAGCGCGCCACCGAACCCGACAGCAGCTTCGACCCCAACAGTCTCTCTTATAAAGCCATTCCACCCACTGACCTGCCGCCGGAAGGCACGCGCTCGCTGTTCGACCACATCATCGCGGAGAACGGCAGCCTGCCGTATCCCTTCGAGGAACTGGTCAGGCTCATCGCCAGCTACGACGCCGAAGGCCGTGCGCCGGTCACCGTGCTGATCCCGGACGGCCGCTCGCTGCTCAAGGGCCAGGCCGACTTCAGGCGCCCGCGCATCATCCTCGCCGCCGACCCGCGCCCCGCGCCATCCGAGGCCGAGCTCGGCCCGCTGTTGCGCGGGCGGCTGTTCCTGGGTTTCGTCGAGGGTGCGGCCGAGATCGAGATCATCAGTTACAACGAGGCGGCGGGCCGTTTCGAGTTCCAGCTGGTGAAGGACTACCGCGAGGGCGGCTCTCCGCGCCTCGTCTATGCCAAGCGCGCGATCTGCACCACCTGCCACGCCGGCGCCACGCCGATCTTCCCGGTGCGGCCCTGGGAGGAAACCAGCGGCCAGCCGGCGATCAGCCAGGCGATTCTCGAGGCGCGCGGCGCCCGGGCCGGCAACGCCTATCACGGCGTCCCCATCGTCAACCCGCTCAGCGCACCGGAAACCATCGACGAGCTGACCGAGGTCGGCAACGTCATCCCGACGGTGCAGCGCGTGTGGATTGATGGCTGCGGCGGCGATCCCGCGCAGGGGCCGGCCTGCCGCCGGCAGATGCTCAAGCTCGCACTGCGCTACCTGGTGCAGCCGGCCGAGTTCAACACCGCCGATCCGGACTATCGGCGACTGGTGGAGCTGCAGACGCCCCACTGGCCGGCGGGCGGCATTGCGCTGCCCAATGGCGACCTGCTCAATCGCAATCCCTTCGTGGACAAGCCGCGCCGCACACCCTGGCAGTGGCTCGCTGGCTTGTTGCCCGCGGGGAGCGAAGACGAAGTGGCGGATGCCAAGCTCAGCGACTTCGACAAGCTGCCGCCATTGCGCCGGGAACTGGACCCGCTCACGCCGCGCGCGCCCAAGGAAATCCTGCAGCCCGGTGCGCCGACCGCAATCGCCGGCCTGGCGCGTATGTTCAGCGACAACGACAAGCGCCTGCTCGAGCGACACAGCGGCTACGACCTGGCGCGCCTGCAGGCCGCGGTGGACAAGCCGGCGCTCGACGCCGTGCTCGGGCCGGCGCCGTTCCAGCGCCAGGCCACGATGCAGGCGCTGCTTGCTGCGCTGGGTGCGCGCCCGCCGCAGGCCAGCTTCCTCGATACCGCCGAGATGTCCGCGCCGATGGTCGAGGGCATGAAGCCGATCGCGATCCGCGAGGGCTCGGTGCTCAAGCTCTACGAGCACTACTGCTTCGGCTGCCACCGCGGCAATCCGTCCGCCAAGCTGGACTTCATGAATGGCGCGACCGAGGAAGAAGTGCTGGCCAGAATCAGGGAAACCACCAGCATCCGCGAGGCGCTGGATTACGAGCGCTACCTCGGCACCGACAAGGCCAACAAGCTGATGCCGCCGGTTAATTCCTGGCAGCGCCGCGAGCTGGACCAGGCGCGCGCGGAAGGCCGTGACGACATCGCGCGCATGCTCGAAGCGGTGCCGGGGTTGTTTGATTTTTGAGGGCTGGCTGATGGGCTGCGGCTGGTTTACTCCGGGAAGTTGGCACGCAGCGGCCCGGAATACATCGCCTACGAAGTTACTGGGTTGAGGTCTCTGGCAGCCGAACAGGGGAGTCGTATGAGAAGACGCACCGTTCTTGCATTGCTCCTGGCCCCAGCAATTGGTGCGCTGTTCTATGTGGTATTCAACGGGGCCTACGAATTTATTACGAAGACGATAACTGACCAGGCACAAATGTGGAGGTCGGTACTGCTTACCTACGGGATGTCGGCAATCCAAGCATACATTCTGACGGCCCTCGTTCTTCTTCCTGCGTATCGCTTTCTTGGCGGCAGACGAGATTCACCGGTTTACCTGATTCCGATGGTGCTGCTTGGCTGGTTCGTTGCCGCATTCGGACTTGGATTGGCGATGAAAATGCCCCAATCCATCGCGATCGAGTTTGCAATGAACTTTGCGTTTAAGCACGGCTTGCCTATTGTCGTGGCATTTGGGGTAATCAATGGACGGAGTGGCGACGGCCCATTGCCGATCAAGCGCCATCCATAACCATGGCAATCAAAGAAGCAACGGCAGGAATATATGCTCCGACCCCACTTTTACAGCTGAAGCAGGAAACGACACAGCCAAGAAGGTCTTGAGTGAAATGCCGGACCAAGGTCTCGCCGAGTAGACTCGTGTGCAGATGTATCATTTGTAGTCGGAGCCATGGACCTGGCTGGAAAAGTTTACTCTGACCCCACTTTCCCCAAGGAAGAAGTCATGCTGCCGGTGCACTGCCAAAGGTAAGCTGGCTTGCCAAAGACAGACGATCTCCTTACAATTACATGAAATGTAAGGATGTTCTCATATGTCCGAGGCAACGGTCACTAGCAAAGGCCAAATCACGATCCCTTCCGACGTGCGGCGGTCAATGGGGCTTGCGACAGGCGAGCGCGTCGTGTTCACGCCGATGGGCGATGGCTCTACGGTGATGCGCGCGAAGACGAAATCCGTGCTTGACCTGAAGGGCGCTCTCGGCAAGCCCCGGAAACGGCTTCCGGTGGAGAAGATGAATATCGGGCGTCGCTGATGCCGGCGCTGGATACCAATATCCTGGTGCGCTGGCTCGTCCAGGATGATGGGGCGCAGTCCGATCAGGTCGAGGCGCTGTTCCGTACTTCGATCGCAAAGCGACGGCCGCTTTTCGTGCCCTGCACCGTCATACTGGAGCTCGAATGGGTGTTGCGGTCCCGTTATGGCTATACCAAGGCAGCCGTGGTGCAGGGGCTTGATGCTCTGCTCGACGCCAGGGAACTCGAAATTCAGTTCGAGTCTGCCATCGAGCGCGCCCTGTATCTCTATCGCCAGAGCAGGGCCGACTTTGCAGATTGCTTGCATGTAGGCCTGAGCGCAGAGGCCGAACGACTCCCATTCGTGACCTTCGACGAGCGAGCATCGCGGCTTTTCGGAGCAGAGTTACTGGCGCCCCTCTCATAAGCCCCGTAAGCTTTTGGGAGCGGGCCTGCGACCGACTTCAAGGAGGAAGTCATGCTCAGAACGACAGGGATGTTGTGTCTTGTTTTCATCGCCCAGACCACCGCGGCCGATACCTTGTATCGCTGCACCGCGGCCGACGGCCACACGCTGTATACCGACCGCGCCTGTCCGGGCCGTGGCGAGCGCATCGAGCCGAAAGACATCCGGCCGAATCTGTACACCGGCGCGCCGGTGGCGGAGACGCGGCTGGAGAGCGCTCCGCGCGCAGCGCACAGCACAGGGCGGCGTGGCGGCTGCAACAACGCCGCCGACCTGCGCCGCATCGACCTGATGCTGAAGAGCCTGGCCACCGACGCGCGGCAGAAGCGCTTCCTCAAGGCCGAGCGGCGGCGGGTGCAGAACTGCCAGCTGGAAAACCTCGACGCCGAGGCGCGGCGACGGCGCGATGCGGCCCTGCGCCGCACCGGCTCGTTGCGCGAGAGCGAGCGCACGGCGGCGGAAATCGAAATCCAGGACCTGTACGCCAGCCAGCGCTAACGGGCCCGGGCCGCCTTGCCTGCCGGGCCTTCCCTTGTCATTCTGAGTGCATCTGGCCGCGGGCACAGGGGGCAGGGCGATGCATCGTTATTCATGGGCCGGGCTGGCGCTGTTACTGGCGGCTGCGCAGGTGCAGGCCGAGCCAGCCTTCGCGCGGCTATACAAGGGCAAGTACGGTTATGCGCCGTCCTGCAACGCCTGCCACAAGGACGGCGGCGGCTCGCCGCTGAACGCCTACGGCGAGGCCTTCAAGAACGCGCGGATGAACGCCGCGGCCTTCGACGCCATCGCCGCGCAGGACAGCGACGGCGACGGCTTCCCCAACGGCGAGGAGGCCCGCGCCCAGGCCAACCCGGGCTCGGCCAGATCCACGCCCAAGAACAAGGGCGACTGGCTCGACACCGCCAACCTGATCCCGAAGGAAGTGCAGAAGGCCTGGCCCGGCATCACCAGCTACAAGCCGCTGGATGCGGTGCTGACGGCCAAGGAAATCGCGCGCGCCCAGGCGCTGGGCGTGACGGTGTCGGCCAAGGACGAGAACACCATCTACGTGCCGATCAGGGACGGCAAGGCCGCCGGCACCGCGATCATCGTGCCGGCCGAGTACAAGGCCAAGCCCTTCTTCCTGCTGGTGGTCACCGATCCCAAGCTGGTCATCACGCAGGTACTGCCAGTGAACACCAAGAACGTGCCGGAGGCGGCCAGGTCCGGCGTCTATGCCGGCTTCAAGGGCGCCAATGCCGCGCAGGTGCCGGCGCCGAAGGATGCTGCGTCGGTGGACGGCGCCATCACCGCGGCGGTGAAGAAGGCCGGCGCGATTCTCTACGTGCGGCTGAAGCAGGAATGAGGCGATCGATACCTACCTTGTCACACTGGCGAAGGCCGGTGTCCAGCGTCTTTAAGCCACTGGATTCCGGCCTTCGCCGGAATGACGGGCACACTCTGACACCAGCGATGCGGGCTGCTTTGGTTGCGCTGTTTTTGTTTTTCATCCCAGCCGTGGTCATTGCGCAGGCCGCCGAGCCGCCAGCCGCGGAGGAGAACTTGCTCGAAGGCCTCGACCTGAGCGAAGGCGTGGTCGAGGTGCCGCCGGAGAAGAGCAAGTGGATCACCGTCGGCGGTCCCATCGCGCTGACGGGGCTCGCGGTGTTCATCCTGCTGCTGTTCAAGTGGCTGGTGCCGTTCAAGGTCTCCGAGGAATCGCTCAACCTGCACCACTATCCGACCGGCGTGAAGCGCGGCCTGGCGATGACGGTGGTGTTCTTCGGGATCGCCTTCTGCTTCGGCGCCTCGGAGATCTGGTACCAGCTGCAGCTGCACGGCTCGACCGAGGAATACTTCCGCCAGATGTCGCTGGGCAAGCTCATCGCCTTCACCCACGCGCACCTGTTCGGATTCACCACCTCGTTCCTGATCATCGGCGTGCCGTTCTCGATGCAGTTCAACCACATCCCGATTTACCAGTGGATCTTCCCGGTCGGGCTGACGGCCTCGATCATCGATGTCATGTCCTGGTGGGGCATCAAGTACCTGAGCCCCAATTTCGAAATCATCACGATGGCCTGCGGCATCGTGTTCAGCCTGAGCTACCTGTACATGCTGCTCGGCATCCTGCGCGTACTGCTGCTGCCGGACGTGGTGCTGCCCTCGGACAAGGACGCCGCCGAGCGCACCGAGGCGATCCGCAAGCGCCGCCGGCTGCGCGATTTGCTGCGGCGCGAAAGCCAGGAAGTGCATCCGGAATAACCGCGCGGCGGCGACCCTGCCAACGACCGATGGGACGATGTAGGCACACGCCTACATCGCAACTTACTGCTGGCTAAGGGGCCCGCTTGCCGATATAAATGCGCTCACATCGCGGCCCGGTGTCCGCCGAACACGCGCGAAACGAAATCAACCGCCGGCACAGGCGGACCCAAAATATAGTGTGGAGGGCAACCCGATGAAGAAGGCACTGCTGTGCGTGTCGCTGCTCTTGGTCTGCGCGCTGCCGGCGCAGGCGCGCATCGCCAACAAGACCCTGTACCCGATCGTCTTCGCGCACGGCATGGCCGGCTTCGACGACATCCTCGGCTATGACTACTGGGGTGACGACTACGGCTATTACGTGCTCGATCCCTGGCAGAACTGGGACATCGACTGGAACCAGAAATCCTTCGTCGCGTCGGTGACGCCGTTCCAGTCCTCCGAGCAGCGTGGCTACGAGCTGTACCAGGACATCCTCGGCTACATGGCCTCCACCGGCGCGCAGAACGTCAACATCGTCGGCCACTCGCAGGGCGGCCTCGACCTGCGCAAGGCGGCCAAGCTGCTGTACAACAACAAGGGCCGCCAGGTGGTGAAGTACGGCATCAGCATTTCCTCGCCGCACCGCGGCTCGCCGATTGCCAAGCACGTGTGGAATCTCGGGCCCGGCGTGAGCTCGGTGATCGAGGCGCTGGCCGAGTTCTACGGCGACATTGTGTACGGCCCCGGCAACGACGCCTACGCGGGCTTGAAGCAGCTGATCCACGACGACATCGATCCTTACGACGGCATCACCACCGGTACCAAGGTGTTCAACACCAACTACCCGGCCAGCACCACCTACATCGCGCGGCCGCGCAGCATCCTGACCGCGCAACAGGGCTCGTCGATGAACCCGGCGCTGTACATCGTCAACGAGTACTTCTACAACCCGGACGCCGACGGCTACGCCACCTACGATGCCGACGGTGACGGCGCCAGCGGCATCGGCAACGGCAACCCCAACGACACCGACGACGATGGCCTGGTCGGTATCAACTCGCAGCAGATGGGCTACCGGCTGCAGTATTACGAAGTCTGGGGCGCGCTCGATTACATCTACGAGAAAACCGACACCGGCTATGTGAGCAGCCTGAACTCGCCGCCGTCGGTGGCCATGACCTCCAAGAACTGGGTCGTCAACCAGGATCACGTGGACGTGATCGGCGTGCCGCCGGACACCTTCGACGAGATGGAGTTCTACGCGGCGATCACCGACTACATCGCCGACGGCGGTTATTGAGCTGCGTCGCCAGCAGGTTTTGCCCCCGCTCTCAGCCCCCAACTCCCTCCCCCCTGGCGGCGGCGGAGGGCAGGGGTGGGGGCATGACACCCTGCCCGCATGCGCTAAGGTAAGACGCGCAGGGTGCAGCCTCCGGACCGAGCGCGAATGAGCCGATTCAGGTTACTTGCCGTACTCGCCCTCTGCCTGCTGGCGCTGGCCGGCGGCTACCTGGCCTGGTCGCGGCTGCAGCCGGCCGCACGCGAGGTCGCGGCAGAGCCGTCGCTGGTTCCGATGGCGCCGCTGCCGCCGGCACGCAAGCAGGAATTGCCGGCGACCGCCTTCACGGCGGAGGACCGGGACTTCATTCGTGGCCTGCGCGAAAAGTTCGCGGCGCGCATCCACAGCAAGTACGCGCAGATCAAGGCGGTCGAGCAGCTGATCGCCTATCTCATGGCGCACTACCCGGACGACTGGCAGGATCGCGTCTACGGCTTCCTCAGGCAGCTGTTCCCGGCGCTGGCCGACGCCCTCTACGACAAGTTCCAGCGCCTGGTCCGCTACAACGACTGGCTACACGGCAACCGCGCCGTGCTGCAGAAGATGTCCGCGCAGCAGCGGCGCGAGGCCCTGTGGCAGGCGCGTCAGGAGGCCTTCGGCGCGGACGCCGAGGAGATCTTCGCCGCCCAGCGCCGCGCCGAGCAGGTGCGTGACGCGCTGGCCGCGCTGGAAGCCACCCCCGACCTGCCGCTCGAGCAGAAGATGACGACCTATCTCGATGCCATCCACGCGGCCTACGGCGAGGATGCCGAGTATCTGCTGCAGAGCCGTCAGACCGAAGTGATGAACAGCTTCCTGGCGGTGGATACGGTGCAGGACGACCTGCATGCGCTGGCGCCGGACGAGCGCCGCGTGGCGCTGCGCGAGATCCGCCGCGCGATGGGCATGGATGAGGCCGCGCTGGAGCGTTGGGACGAGCTCGACGCGCAGCGCGACGAGGCCTGGGAATCGGGCCAGGACTACATGCGCGAACGCGCGCGCATCCAGCAGCGCTATGAAGGTGCGCAGGAAGAGGAGCGCCTGCGCGAGCTGCAGGACGAGCACTTCGGCGAGGAGGCCGAGATCATCCGCAGCGAGGAGGCCGCGGGTTTCTACCGCTACGGCGGCCGGCGCCGCTACGGCCGCGAGTAGGCGTCAACGACCGACCAGCCGGCTCGGCACCCAGTCCAGCAGGTCTGCGGGCTCTGCCGCGGAGGCTGCAGCACCGTCCGCCTCGAGACCGGCCGCGACGCGCGCGGCCTGCTCGCCGAATTCCAGCAGCAGCGGGTCGCGCCCGCGCTGCTGCAGCGTACGCACGACGGCGAACAGGGTGATCTGCACACGCGTCTCGCCGCGGATGCCGGTGTACAACAGCCAGGCCGCGTACAGCGCCAGCGCGCCGGCCAGCCCCCACAGCGGCAGGATCATCAGCATCAGCGCGTCCACGCGCTGCTGGTAGGCGCGCCGCGCGGCGGCAATGCGCTCGGGATTCTCGCCGTCGGCCAAGGTGGCGACCATGGACTGCGCCAGCGCCGGCAGGTTGCCCTGCGCCCAGACGAGGCCTGCCCCGAGCGCGATCGCGGCGAGCAGCAGGATGACGGCCCAGGTCACGCGTCCGCCGGCGCGCTGGAAGCCGTAGGTCACGCAGGTGATCTTGTCGAGCGGGTAATGCTCCTCCTGCTCGTCCTGCAGCCACACCAGACGGCGGCTGGTGAGCGTGGCCTGCGCGCCACGCCGTGGCGCGGCGGCGGGATAGCAGCCGATCGAGGTCTCGCCTTCGGCCAGTTTCATGTGCGTGCTCCCGTGTCCCGGTACAGCCGGATCAGTTCCTTCAGCATCAGCAGCGTCAGCCCCCAAATCGTACGCCCTTCATAGACATAGGCGGGCAGGCGCAAGTTCAGCGGGCCTACGCGCCAGCGCAGCTCGCTGCGGTTGGCGGCGTCCGCCAAGAAGTCGAGCGGCACCCACAGCGTCTCGACGACCTCGTGGTTCAGCGCCCAGGACGGCTCGCGCGCGAGCCGGAACACGAACGGCGAGACCAGCATCGGCACCGGCCGCTCGTGCCGGCGCGTGACCACGTCCGACAGCCGGCCGACGTACTCGTCCTCGCGCAGCTGCAGGCCGGTTTCTTCCAGCGCCTCGCGGATCGCGGCGTGAAAACCACTGCGGTCGCCCTTGTCGATCCGCCCGCCGGGAAAGGACATATGCCCCGACCAGGGGTCGCCGCTGCGCTGCGCGCGCCGCATCACGAGCACGCAGGGGCCGAGCCGGGCATCCTCGCGCAGCACCACCGCCACCACCGCACGCGCCAGCCAGCGCCGTCCGGGCAGGCGGCGCGGCCGGTGCCGGGCGATGCGCGTCGTCAGGCGGCTGAAATCATCGCTGCGGGCGGACATACGCGCTGCAATCCGGGTGTTGAAGTGTGGCCGCTAGCCTAGCCGCTGCAGGTCGCAGCGACCACAGACTTCTGCGTGGGCGGACAGGGTTACATACCTTCTGGTATCTGACTTACTAATCAGTTAGTATGGCACTCGGCTGCGTCCCCCAACGACCCGTCAGCCTGCGGGGCGCACGCTGGGTTCACCATGGAAATCAGTAAGTTACTGTTTCCTCTGGGTCTGGCGCTGGGTTTGGTCATGACGCCCGCGGCGACGGCCGGCGCCGCCGATCTGACCCCGGTGGGCGCGGAGCGCGCCGGCAATGCCGAGGGCAGTATCCCGGCCTGGGACGGAGGCTTGCACCCCGGCCGCCTGCCGCGGCCGCATACGCCTGGCGACCGACCGCGCGACCCCTTCCCCGACGAAAAGCCGCTGTTCGTCATCACGCGTGCGAACTATCGCGAGTACGCGGCCAAGCTGAGCGAAGGCCATCTGCGCTTGTTCGAGCGCTACGACAGCTACGCCATGCCGGTGTACGCCACCCACCGCAGCGCGGCTTTCCCGGAAGCGATCTACCGCGCCACCGCCGCCAACCACGGACGTGCGCGGTTGGAGGGCAGCGACGGGCTGAGCGGCGCGGAGCTGGGCTTCCCGTTCCCGCAGCCGACGCAGGGGGCGGAGGTGATCTGGAACCACAAGCTGCGCTACCGCACCGATGGCGTGGTGCGCTGGAACAACGAGGCCATCGTGCAGCCGGACGGCCGCTACACGCTCAACCGCCGGCTCGAGCGCGCCAAGTTCGTGTACGCCAGCCTGACGCACAAGCCCGAGGACGCCGCGCTGCTCGGCTATTACCAGGCCAAGATCCTGGAGCCCTCGCGCAAGGCGGGCCCGGTGGTGCTGGTGCACGACACGCTCAACCCGCTGCAGCACCCGCGCCGCGCCTGGCTGTACAACCCCGGCCAGCGTCGCACGCACCGCGCACCGCAGTACGGCTACGACGATCCCGCGCCGGGCACCGACGGCCTGGCCTTCGTGGACCAGATCGACATGTTCAACGGCCCGCTGGACCGCTACGACTGGGCGCTGGTCGGGAAGCGCGAGCTGTACATCCCCTACAACGCCTACCGCCTGTCGGACGATCGGCTGAAATACGCCGACATCCTCAAGGCCCAGCACGTCAACCCGGCGCACACGCGCTACGAACTGCACCGCGTGTGGGTGGTGGAGGCGACGGTGCGCGCGGGCGCGTCCCATGCCTTCGCCAAGCGGCGCTTCTACGTGGACGAGGACAGCTGGGCCATCGTGCTGGTCGACCTGTACGACAGCCGCGGCGAGTACTGGCGCTTCCAGGAAGGCCACCCGGTGACCTACTACCACGTGCCGACAGTGACCACCATCCCCGAGGTGGTGCATGACCTGCCGTCGGGCAAGTACCTAGTCACCGCCATGAACAACGAAGACAAGCCCTACCAGCCGGCGCCCAAGCTGACGGCGGAGGAGTTCTCGGCCGGCCTGATCAACCTGTTCTGAGTCCTGCTGCCACCTCTTCGGACTCGCACACAAGTGCGCCGTCGCGTAATATATCGTCAAAGATAATAATTCTCATTCACGGCCCGAGGTGGAATCATGCGGTGCAAAGTCCTGATGGCTCTCTTGTTCATGCCCCTGCTCGCACAGTCGGCGGAATTGCCCAGTTATGCGTTGGTGATCCGCGAGAACCGCTTCGAGCCTTCGTCGCTGGTCATCCCTGCCGGACAGAAGGTAAAGCTGGTGGTCACGAACCAGGACGCCAGTCCGGAAGAGTTTGAAAGCCACGAGCTGAACCGTGAGAAAGTCATCCCGGGCAACAGCAGTGCCACCATCTATGTCGGCCCGCTCAAGCCAGGTCGCTATCCCTTCTTTGGCGAATTCCACCCGAACACCGCGCAAGGCACGCTGATCGCGCAATAAGCCGATGTTCGGTTCCGCACTGATCGTTTACCGCGAAGTGCTGGAGGCGGCGCTCGTCGTGAGCATCGTCGCCGCAGGCACACGAGGTCTACCGGGCCGCGGGTTGTGGCTGTGGGCCGGTGTCGCCGCTGGCGTGGTCGGCGCGCTGCTGCTTGCAGCCTTTGCCGACGTGATTGCCGGGCTGGCCGACGGCGTGGGCCAGGAGCTGTTCAATGCCAGTGTGCTGATGACCGCGGTAGTCATGCTCGGCTGGCATAACGTCTGGATGGCCCGGCACGGGCGTGAGCTCGCACAGCGCATGGCGCAGCTCGGACGTGACGTCAGTCGCGGGGTGCGTTCGTTCTATGCGCTGGCGATCGTGGTGGGCCTCGCTGTCCTGCGTGAGGGGTCCGAAGTGGTGCTGTTCATGTACGGTCTTGCTGCCGGCGGCGACCGCCCGGCCGCGCTGCTGGGCGGCGGCGTACTGGGCTTGGTGCTCGGAGCGGTCACGGGCCTGGTCATGTACCAGGGGCTGCTGCGTATCCCGCTGCGGCATTTTTTCGGCATCACCGGCTGGCTGATCCTGCTGCTGGCCGCGGGGCTGGCCTCGCAGGCGGCACGCTTCCTGATCCAGGCGGACGTTCTGCCATCCCTCGGTGGACCGCTGTGGGACAGCTCGAAGCTGGTGGCGTCGGATTTCTGGCTGGGCGAGCTGTTGCGCGTATTGGTCGGTTATGACGCGCGACCGTCGGGTACCCAGCTACTGTTTTATATGCTCACCCTCACCATCATCGGAGTTTGTATGAAGTGGTTCAGCCATCCTGCGGCCGTGGTACGTGCTGTCGTCTTCGTCCTGGGCGGTGCCATGCTGGCCTCGCTCATACCGGCGCAGCGCGCGGAAGCCGGTCCGGCCGACAAGATCTATACGCCGCAGGTGGAGTACGGCGAGACAGAACTCGAATTGCGTGGTGGCTACGTTTACAGCCATGGCCGCGAATCCGGCGACGTCGAACACGGCGAACAGGCGTACGTGCTGGACATCGGCCGCGGCATCACGCCGTGGTGGTTTACCGAGCTGGTGGTCGAGTATGAAAAGCCGCGCGGCGATAGCGGCGAGGTCGAGGCCATCGAATGGGAGAACGTGTTCCAGCTGACCGAGCCCGGTCAATACTTCGTGGACTTCGGGCTGTTCCTGGAATATGCGCATGCCCTAGAGGATGACGCGCCCGACCGGGTCGAGTTCGGGCCGATGCTGCAGAAAGACTTCGGCAGCCTGACGGCGAATCTCAACCTGCTGGCGGAGCACGAAACCGGCCACAACCGGAACCCTGAAACCGAATACGAATACCGGACCCAGCTGCGCCAGCGTACGCGCGGTGGCCTGGATTACGGCCTGCAGGGCTTCGGCGAATTCGAGAAGCACAGCGAGCAGCTGTGGGGGCCCGCGATCTTCGGCACCACCAAGCTCGACGAGACGCACAAGCTCAAGTACGACGCAGCACTGCTGGCAGGCCTAAATCACGATTCACCGGACGCGGTGCTGCGCTGGCAGCTCGAGTACGAATTCTGACGGCATCGCCGGGCGCGCCCGGAATCCCGCCGGGGGCGGCATTGGCGCGCCCAAGTTCATATTTCTGCTAGGATAACGCCCCCTTTTCGGGCCATACGGGTCGGGCCCCCGCCATGTCCATCGAGCAATACCCCACCGACAACCTGCGCATCCGCGGCATCGTCGAGGTGACGCCGCCGGCCGGCATCGCCCAGGAACTGCCGCTCACCGAGACGGTGGCGCGCACGGTGTTCGACACCCGCCGGCAGATCAAGGACATCCTGCACGGCCGCGACGACCGCCTGCTGGTGGTGGTCGGTCCCTGCTCGATCCACGACCCGAAGGCGGCGCTGGAGTACGCCGGCCGTCTCAAGGCGCAGCGCGAGCGCCTGGCCGACCGCCTGCTGATCGTCATGCGCGTGTACTTCGAGAAGCCGCGCACCACGGTCGGCTGGAAGGGCCTGATCAACGACCCGGACCTCGACGACAGCTATCACATCAACAAGGGCCTGCGCCTGGCGCGCAAGCTGCTGCTCGACCTGAACGAGCTGGGCGTGCCCTGCGGCGTGGAATTCCTCGACCTGATCACGCCGCAGTATCTGGCCGAGCTGGTCAGCTGGGGCGCGATCGGCGCGCGCACCACCGAAAGCCAGGGCCACCGCGAGCTGTCCTCCGGCCTGTCCTGCCCGGTCGGCTTCAAGAACGGCACGCGCGGCACGGTCAAGATCGCGGTGGACGCGGTCAGCGCCGCCTCGCGCCCGCACAGCTTCCTGTCGGTGACCAAGGCCGGCCACACGGCGATCTTCAAGACCGCTGGCAACGAGGACACGCACATCATCCTGCGCGGCGGCACGCAGGGTCCGAACTACGATGCGAAAAGCGTCGCCGAGGCCTGCAAGCTGCTGGAGGAGGCCGGACTGCGCGGCCATGTGATGGTGGACCTGAGCCACGCCAACTCGAGCAAGCAGTACGCGAAACAGATCGAAGTCGGCCAGGACGTGGCCGGCCAGATCGCGGGCGGCAGCCGCCAGATCTTCGGCGTCATGATCGAAAGCCATCTGGTGGAAGGGCGCCAGGACGTGATCCCGGAAAAGCCGCTGACCTACGGCCAGAGCATCACCGACGCCTGCATCGGCTGGGATGCCACCGTGCCGCTGCTCGACACGCTGGCCGATGCGGTCGCCAAGCGCCGGGCGCTGGTGCCACTCACGCCGGTGGCGGCGGAGCCGAGCGAACAGTAGGCTGCGCGCCGCGCACCCGCGGCCTCATTCCGGCAGGAACACCGTGCCCTCCAGGGCCTGCAGCATCCTGCCGCGCAGCGCGCCGAGCTGCGCCTCCGCATAAGGCAGCGCCGGTAGCCGGCCCCAGACCGGCGCCGGCCAGGCCGGATCGGTGACATAGCGCGCGATGTGGTGGACGTGTAGCTGCGGCACGACATTGCCGAGCGCGGCGATGTTGAGCTTGTCCGGTTTGAATACCGCCTGCAGGGTACGCGCCAGCAGCCCCGACTCGTGCATGTATAAGAACAGGTCGGACTCGGTGAGCTCGTGCAGCTCGCGCAGGTTCTCGCGCTGCGGCACCAGGATGAACCACGGGTAATGGGCGTCGTTCATCAGCAACAGCCGGCACAGCGGGAAGGCGCCGAGCGGGATGCAGTCCCTGACCAGCTGCGGATGCAGTTCGAAGCTCATCGCCAGTCTCCGCGCAACTCCATCACCTTCTGCTGCAGCCCGGCGGCCGTGACCGCCTCCGGGGGCACGGGATCGCCGACCACCAGCTCGATCCTGGACCAGAAGCGGCGCGGGAACTTCAGCATCGCCGGCCCGTGCGCGCGGCTGAAGAAGCTGCCCCACACGCCGCGCAGCGCCATCGGGATCACCGGCACCGGGTCGCGCTGGATGATGCGCTCGATGCCGGGCCGGAACGGCGCGATCTCGCCGTCCGGGGTGAGCGCGCCTTCGGGGAAGATCATCACCACTTCGCCCTCTTTCAGGCATTGTGACACGCGCTCGAAGGCCTGCTCCATCATCTCCGGGTTCTCCTTCATGCCGGCGATGGGGATGGCCTTGACCGTGCGGAAGAACCAGGACAGCAGCGGAATGTTGAAGATCTTGTAGTACATCACGAAGCGCGCCGGCCGGCGCACGCTGCCGCCGACGATCAGCGCATCCACGTAGCTGACATGGTTGCACACCAGCACGCAGGGCCCCTCGTCCGGGATCTTCTCCAGCCCGCGTGTGCGCAGGCGATACATCGTGTGCATCAGCAGCCAGATCATGAAGCGGACCAGGAACTCCGGCACCAGCTTGTAGATGAACAGCGCCACGGCGGCGTTGAACAGTGCGGTGACCAGGAACAGCTGCGGGATGTTGAGGCCGGCCTTCAGCAGGCCGATGGCGACCGCCGCCGACAGCACCATGAAGGCCGCATTCAGGATGTTGTTGCAGGCGATGACACGCGAACGATGCGAGGGCTCGCTGCGGCTCTGGATCAGCGCGTACAGCGGCACGATGTAGAAGCCGCCGAACATGCCCAGCAGCACTACGTCCCAGATCACCCGCCAGCCTTCCGGTTTCTGCAGGAAGCCGGCGACGTCCACCAGCGCGCCGCTGGCCTGGCCCGGCACGGCGAAGAACAGGTCGATACTGAATACCGTCATGCCGATCGAGCCGAAGGGCACCAGGCCGATTTCGACCTTGTGCCCGGACAGGCGCTCGCACAACAGCGAGCCGATGCCGACGCCGAGCGAGAACAGCGTCAGCAGCAGCGTGACCACCTCGGCCGTGCCACCGAGGTTCTCCTTGGTGTAGACCGGCAGCTGGGTCAGGTAAGTCGCGCCGAAGAACCAGAACCAGGACACGCCGAGGATCGACAGGAATACCGTGCGGTTGCCGCTGGTGAAGCGGATGTTGCGCCAGGTCTCGGTGATCGGGTTCCAGTTGATCTTCAGACCCGGGTCGGTGGCCGGCGCTTTCGGAATGCCCAGGCTGGCGAGAAAGCCGAGCACGGCCACCGCCAGCACGGTCGCGGATACCGACAGCAGGCCGATGTCCTGCAGGCCGATCAGCACGCCGCCGGCCATCGTGCCGAGCAGGATGGCGAGGAAGGTGCCGGTCTCGACCAGCGCGTTACCGCCGACCAGCTCGGTCTCGTGCAGGTGTTGCGGCAGGATGCCGTACTTGGCCGGGCCGAACAGTGTGCTCTGGGTGCCCATCAGGAACAGCGCCGTGAACAGCAGCGGCAGGCTGTCGAGGTAAAAGCCCGTCACGCCCAGCAGCATGACGCCGATTTCCAGCGCCTTGGCCAGACGCATCAGCCGCGACTTTTCGTACTTGTCGGCCAGCTGGCCGAAGGTGGCCGAGAACAGGAAGAAGGGCAGGATGAACAGGCCGGCGGCGAGGTTGACCAGCACGCTGGCCTCGAGGCCGGCCGCGGATCCGACCTGGAAGGCGAGCAGGATCACCAGCGCGTTCTTGAACACGTTATCGTTGAACGCGCCCAGGAACTGGGTCAGAAAGAAGGGCCCGAAGCGCCGCTGGCCGAGCAGCGCGAACTGGTTCTTCGCCGACACGGTTGACCTCCCCGACATCCTGTACCGCAACCGCGGCCAGCATAGCGCAAACGCCGCGGTGCTAAGCTTCTGGTGCCGTCATTCCGGCCAAGCCCGCTCCAGTCGGGCGCAGCCGGAATCCAGTTCCCGAAGTAATCTTTGCAAACGGGATTCCCGCTGGCGCGGGAATGACAAATATCCAGGGGAGGGGGTATGCCCAAACTCTGCGCATTGGTCGCCGGCGCCACCGGTGCCGTCGGGCGCGTGCTCGTCGATCAGCTGCTGGAGGATCCGGATGTCGCGCTGGTGCAGGTCGTGGCACGGCGCACGACCGGCCGCCAGCACCCGCGCCTGGTGGAGTTCGTCACCGACTTCGACGACCTCGAGGATTATTCGCGCCGACATCCGCAGCTGCTGAGCGTGGATGCGGTGTTCTGCTGCCTCGGCACCACCCTGCGCGCCGCCGGCAGCCGCGAAGCTTTCGAGAAGGTGGACTACCACTACGTGCTCAAGCTCGCCGAGCTGGCCAGCGCGCGGCGCGTGCCGCGCTTTCTGATGATCTCGGCCGTGGGTGCCGGCCCGAAGGCACTGGCCTACTACAGCCGCGTCAAGGGGCGCGTCGAGCAGGCAGTCGCGCAGCTGCCGTTCACCAGTCTGCACATCCTGCGGCCCTCGCTGCTGATGGGGCCGCGCGACGAGCACCGGCCGGGCGAGGCCGCGGCGCAGAAACTGGCGCCGTTGCTGGCGCCGTTCCTGCGCGGCCCGCTCGCCAGGTACCGTCCGGTGCAGACCCGCGAGGTCGCGGCCGAGATGATCCGCCTCGCCAAACAGGACCGGCCGGGCGCCTATATCCACCACCTCGGCTGAGCTGTCAGCCCCGCGAACGCGGGGATCCAGTATTGAAGGAGTCCTTCATGCCCAAGCCCAACGCCCTCGCGCGCGCAGTCAACGCGGTGTCCGGCCTGCCCGCCAGCCTGCGCGCGCCTGCGATCACCTTCATGTTCACCTTCAAGGTGCGCTTCGCCGGCACCGGCGGCTGCCGGTTCGAGCGGCTGGAGGAAGGCCGCGCGGTGCTGCGCATGC
>DATLYR010000200.1 GCA_035574475.1 Nevskiales bacterium
GAGGTCCTCAGGATGCGGGGCGTCTGGATGCCGTTGCGCACCGGGATCACGTCGTGGCGCGTGCGCAGCGCCATCACGATCTCCTCCAGCGAGGCGTTGCCGGCGCGCTCACCCAGGCCGTTGATGGTGCACTCCACCTGGCGCGCGCCGGCCAGCACCGCCGCCAGCGAGTTGGCCACCGCCATCCCTAAGTCGTTGTGGCAGTGCGTAGACCAGACCACCTTGTCGGAGTTGGGTACGCGCTCGATCAGCTGGCGCATGCGCTCGCCCCACTGCACCGGCACGCTGTAGCCGACGGTGTCCGGCACGTTGAGGGTGGTGGCGCCAGCCTTGATCACGGCCTCGAACACGCGGCACAGGAAGTCGATCTCCGAGCGCACCGCGTCCTCGGCCGAGAACTCGACATCGTCGGTGAACTGCCGCGCCAGCTTCACGGCGCCGATGGCGTTGTCCAGCACCTGGTCCGGCGACATGCGCAGCTTCTTTTCCATGTGGATGGGCGAAGTCGCGATGAAGGTGTGGATGCGCGCGCGCCGGGCCGGCTTCAGGGCCTCGGCGGCGCGCTCGATGTCGGCCGGGTTGGCGCGCGCCAGGCTACACACCGTGCTCTCGGTGATCTCGCGGGCGACTGCCCTGACCGCCTCGAAGTCGCCGGGGCTGGCGATGGCGAAACCGGCCTCGATCACGTCCACTTTCAGGCGCTCCAGCGCCTTGGCGATGCGGACCTTCTCGTCCTGGGTCATGGAGGCGCCCGGCGACTGCTCGCCATCGCGCAGGGTAGTGTCGAATACGATCAATCGGTTACGGTCAGTGCTCATGGCTCAAACTCCGCGGACCGGCCCGCAGGGCGGGCAGCGGCCTCAAACGACAAGAAGAATAACGTGGGATTTGGCGGATTTCGGCCTCCGCCGGAGGCACGGCTGCGTGGCTGCCTTACGGCAGAAGTCGCAGCGCGGGGCGGAGGGCAAGCGGCAGGCGGCCGGGCACGGACAGTCGCGGGCGGCGGGAACCCCCGACGGAGAGCGACTTGCAAGCGTGCAGGACCATGCGCACCACTATAGAGGAGCGCTCAGGATTTTCCAAGCGCGGCGCGGGCGCGGCGCCGGTCACGGAACGCCGCGATGGGCCCATAGACGATATAAACCAGGAAGATCAGGAACAGCCCCGGGGGGTAGAACATCAGCGCCAGGAGGGCCAGCACCATGGCCAGTACATAGCGGAAGGGCACCCGCTCGCGCAGCTTGATGTCCTTGAAGCTCGGATAGCGGATCCGGCTGCTGACCATCAGCACGCCCGCGGCCACCGTGACCAGCAGCGAGAGGAACACCAGCTGCTCGCCGTCGAAGCCGGCATCCTGCACGACCCAGACATAGCCCATGGTCAGTGCCGCGGCCGAGGGACTCGGCAGGCCGTAGAAATAGTCCTTGGCCAGGTTGCGGGCGGCGAGCACGTTGAATCGGGCCAGGCGCAGGGCCGCCATGGCCGCGTAGAAGAAGGCCGCGGTCCAGGCCAGCTGCTTGCCGTAGCGCCCGTAGTCGGCCAGCTCGTGCAGGCTCCACAGGTACATCACCAGCGCCGGCGCGAAGCCGAAGCAGACCATGTCGGCCAGGCTGTCGTACTCCTTGCCGAAGTCGCTCTGCGTGTTGGTCAGGCGCGCCACGCGCCCGTCGAGCGCGTCGCACAGCATGCCCAGGAAGACCGCCACCACCGCCGAGATGTACTCACCCTCGATCGCCGCCAGCGTGGCGAAGAAGCCGGAGAACAGCGTGCCGGTGGTGAACAGGTTCGGCAAAAGATAGATGCCGAAGCGGCTGCGCCGCTCGGGCGCGTCGTCGTGCGGTTCGTCCATGCCATATTCCTCGTGGACTACCGGCATTCTACACGGCAAAGATCAAACAGTTCTTGACGGGGTTAACAGGATAAAAACGGATTTTCAGGATCAAGAACGCTTCTTTGAAAAGCGCAAATCTCTTGCCTGTCAATCCCGTAACGCCTGTTGATCCTGTCGAATTTCCTGGGGAACCTCTGATCAATCCTCTTCGTCATTCCGGCGAA
>DATLYR010000201.1 GCA_035574475.1 Nevskiales bacterium
GGTAAAGCGGTCGGCGTCGGCATAGGCATTGAGCTTGCGGCTGTTCCAATACCACCCTGCCGACAGGCATGCGTTGATCGGGTCTTCGAGCAGCTGGGGGTTCTTGAGCAGCCGATCGTCGCCGAACAGAGCACGGCTGCAGGCGCGGTAGTTTCCGGTGCCGGTAACCTGAATCAGACCGCGGCCCTTGTACTTCTGGCCGTCGCCGTCCTTCGCCGGCGTATTGCCCAGGCGTGTCGCCAGTCGGCCAGTGTCGTAAGCCGCGCCAGATGCCAGCTCGCGGACATAGCGGAAGCCGCCACTCTCATGCGCGACCTGGGCCAGAAACTGCGCCTGGCGCTTCGGCGTGTTGATCTCGAAGCGCTCGAACGTCGCGATCAGGCCGTCATAGAACCTGAGTGCGGCGGGGCAGAAGGCCTTGAGTTGGTCTTTCGTCATGCTGCCCAGTGTGGGCAGCGGTTCAGCGGGGAATAATGCTGAAGGGCTTCAGCTAGAAGGCGTGGGGATGCGCGTTGGTCAGAGCAGCCCGAGCTGCGGGCTCAGTCTATCGCCTTCAGCGCTGGAGACAATCGCGTAAACCCAGCGCTCGGTCATGCCGTGCTCGCGAGCAAGTTCGGCGGCACTGCGGCCGCGCTGATGGTAGTCATGGCGAATCTGACGGTAAAGAGCGGCGCGCAGCGCGCGATAGGCCCTTGGCACCGACATCGTTTCGCCGGCATAGGCGCGGCAGAGCTTGCGCGTTGCCTCCTGCCCGATTTGCTGTGCCAGCGGATGGTCGCTGCCGGGGGCGTGCTCCGGGATGTAGACGCGCGTGCCGCCCCAGCGTTCCACCAGCGCCAACGCTGCACGCAGGCCGATCACCTCGACCAGGTCATGCAGAGAAGGCGGCAGCAGATCCTGGACCAGGGCGTTCATCGCCGTCCGAACCTCCGGATCCAGCGCTGTGCGAGCTTCGCCCGCCGCAGATAGGCGGCTGATGGCCTTTTGTCGATCTCCTGGCCGGGCCGGTAATGCGCCCAGATCATCGTGCGCAAACGGGGAGGCAGACGCATCCAGTGCGGCTTGCAGCCCCACATAGACGGCGGTACGGGACGGCCGCAGCCAGGCCAGTGGCAGGTGTGCTTCACGGTTGGTGCCCACTTGCGCGACGGCGCGCGTCGTAGGTCAGCGCCGCCACCACCTTGCGCAGCTGCTCGCTGGTGCACCACTCCAGCTGCTCGGGGATGCGCATCTGCCGGCAGATCCCGGCGGCGTAGGCGCGCTCGCGTCCGCTGGCAGCCAGCATGGCCTCGATCTTGCGGATGAGCGGCTGTCGGTCGCTGGCGGCCTTGACGCGCCTGGTGGGCGGCGTGGGCAGGCTGCGGCCGGACAGCTGTGCGATCACCTGCTGGCGGCCGTAGCTGTCCAGATCCTTGGCGGAGTGAACGCGCGCGATGGTCCAGAGCAGGTTGCGATAGGTCTCATCAGACAGATCCAGATCGCGCTTGAGGCAGTGGATCCGGGCCAGCTCGCGCGTACGGGTGTCTTGCGCGGCGCCCATGTCAGTAGCCCTTGGCGTTATGCTCGGCGAATTCGAGCAGCTGCTGGTCCGTGATCTCGTAGCGGTGCTGCAGCAGCACCTTGCAGAAGTAGGCCTCCTGCGACGGGGTGGTGAAGCGGGGTCTGCCGGCAAGCTCGGCCTGATAGTGGCCGCGCACACGCTGCACCAGGTCGGCCGCGTGCGAGCCCTCCTTGAAGCTGCAGCCATTGAGCGCCACCAGCGCCCGGCGCATGAACTCAGCGCGGTCGATCATCCAGCGGCCTTTTGCACGCTCTCACCGCGCCGCATATCCATCGCTCGGAGCTGCTCGCCGAAAAGAAACTCCCTGACGGCACCGCCGAGCAGGCCGGCTTCGGCTTCCGTCAGCTCGCCGCGCGCAACCGCAGCCTGGTAGTGCGCCTGCATGGCCTCCTCAAGCTGCTTCTCGCTGAACACCCAGTAGAAGCTCATGGCGCTTCTACCCGCCGCGCTGACCCGGCACCGGCATCACCGCCCCGCCGATCAGCAGCACCGCCAGGAAGGGTCCGAGGCCGAAATACACGCCCACGATCACCGATCCCACGAACAGGCAAATCGCTCTTGCCCACATAGCCGTCTCCCTTGTTGGTTTGATTCTCATCAGCAGTTCGAAGAAGCCGTCCACCAGTCCGATCGCGCAGGCCGTCATCACCAGCACTGGCAGCCAGTCATTCACGCCGCCAGGCTGTCCGAGTCCTCGGAGGCGTCGCGCAAGAGCGCATCTACCAGCTTGTCCACGTCGCTGTCGACCGGCTTGATCACTACCTGGTCGCCGGCCTCGACCACCGTCACCCCGATCTTCTTGAGATCGGCGACGGAAAGGGTGTTGAGGGCCGTTTTAATCGGCCTCTCGATGGTCTTGACCAGGTTGTCGAACAGGTCCGGATGGTGCTTCTGGATCAGCGCCACGACGCGATCGTCGTCATCCCACTCAATGGTGCCCTTGGCCTTCTGGTAGCCCACGCGCACACCGTGCAGGATCACGCTCCTGGGCTTTTCGAACAGTTCCGGGTGCGCCTCGATCTCGGCGCGCAGATCCTCCTCGGCGGCCTTGGCGATGCCCAGGGCGCGCTTGATGCCGGGCAGGCTGCGGCGGCGGGCCTTATCCAGCTCTTCGTTCAGCGCCTCAACGCGCGACGCCAGGACGCTCCTGGCTTCGGCATAGGCGCGGGTCTTGGTTTCAATGGTTTCCATGCTCATGGTCGTTTCCTCAGCTATGCGTCATCGGGGGCAGCTCACGCCGGGACGCACCCGTAAAGTCGAATCTCGGTGGATCGAAATCGCAGATCTCCTCGTCGCCGGCGAGATCCACGATTTCCTCGCGGCACTCGTCAAACCGCAGGCACTGGCGGCAGCACTTGCCCTTGGGCAGCAGGTGCACCTGGCGCAGGTTGCTGACTGGCCTGGGGCGCTTCATGTCGGCAGCTTCAGCTGGCCGCGCAGGTCCGGCAGCGAGACGTTCTTCATCGCCGCCACCTGGGACAGCGTGGTCATGGCGCGGTCGTGCAGGAACA
>DATLYR010000202.1 GCA_035574475.1 Nevskiales bacterium
GGCGCGGTGGATGGCAAGATCCAGGCGCACGTCATCACCGTGGAGGCCTGACCGCCGCGCGCCGCTGGCGCTAGCGGTCCAGCGGGCTGCGCACGCCGCGATCCGGGGCTCGCCCTGCATGGCTCGCCCGCCCGGAGTTCACGAAGCAGTGCTTCGCGTCAGCCCGTTAAATCCGGTCTAACGGGCTGAACACTCCTCGCCCCCCGCGGTTGAGCACGTGCGTGTAGATCATGGTGGTGCTCACATCCGAGTGGCCGAGCAGTTCCTGCACCGTGCGGATGTCGTAGCCGTCCTCCAGCAGATGTGTGGCAAAGCAATGGCGCAGCGTATGGCTGGTCACGCGCTTGGCCAGCCCCGCGCGCCGTGCTGCCTGCCGGATGATCCGCTGGTAGTTCTTTTCGTCCAGGTGGTGGCGCCGGATCACGCCTGACAGCGGGTCCACCGAGCGGTGGACGGAAGGGAACACGTACTGCCAGATCCACTCGTATTCGGCGCGTGGATACTTGCGCGCCAGCGCAAACGGCAGGTAAACGCCGCCATAGCCCGCCGCCAGGTCGCGCGCGTGCAAGTCCTTGACCTTTTCAAGATGCGCGGCCAGCGCCGGAATCAGGGATTCCGGCAGGACCGTCACGCGATCCTTGGCACCCTTGCCGTTGCGCACGGTGATCTGGCGGTACTCGCGGTCCAGGTCGCCGACCCGCAGCCGCAAGGCCTCCAGCAGGCGCATGCCGGTGCCGTACATCAGCCGCGCAATGAGCTCGTGCGTGCCGTCCAGCTGCGCCAGCAAGCGGCGCAGTTCCTCGCGGCTGAGCACGGTCGGGATATGCGTCGAGCGCTTCGCGCGCACCACGTTGTCCAGCCAGTCCAGCTGGCGGTCCAGCACCACGCCGTACAGGAACAGCAGGGCCGACAGGGCCTGGTTCTGGGTGGAGGCGGAGACCCGCCGCTCGCTGGCCAGGTGGCTGAGAAAGGCCGTGACCTCGCGCTCGCCCAGGCCGGCCGGGTGCTGCTTGCCGTGAAAATAGATGTAGCGTTTAATCCAGGTGACGTAGGTCTGCTCGGTCCGGTAGCTGTAGTGGCGCAGCCGCAAGGCGGCGCGGACCTGATCGAGGAGGCGGGGTTTCGGCATGGCTGCGTCCTTGCGGCCTAATCGGGAAGCCTACGATGAACGCATCGTATACCACATTGAAAAGAGGGGGGAATCTCCCCCTCACCCCCGACACCCTATTTTTTATTGGAGCTATTCAGCTCCCCAATTTAAGTTATGCCGCGTAAGAGTTCGCCGAGAAGGTAAGCATGGCCCGAGTACGCGCAAGACTGCCGAACGTCTTCGTTGGTCACCCCTTTGCGGGGCGCTTCCCCGTTAAGAAGTTCCGGGCGATTTTTCGTGGCCTTCCGTTCAATGTCATCTACGGGAACACGGATCTCCAGACCAAGCACCTCCTGGCGATCATGAAGAGCAACATCGCGAAGTCAGATTACTCGATCTTTGACCTCTCAAACTGGAACCCGAACGTAGCCTTGGAACTCGGTCTGGCTGAAGGGCTAAAGAAGAAGCCAGAAAAGAACTACTACATCCTACTGAACACCCGACGATCCCACGAGGTCCCATCCGACATCAGAGGGATCCAGAGGCTGGAATACACATCATACGACTTCAAGCGGGAGGCGGGCCTTGGCGATCAGCTTGTAAATTACGTTCTGGCGAAGGAGTACTGGGTCAGGAAGTTGTGGAAGGCCATTCCTGAAGCAGGGAATGGCGCTAAGAAGCGCGTGATGGCGCTCCGAATGCTGGCCCACCTCCGGGAGCACGAGAAGGTCACCCCTGACAACCTCAAGTCGATTGCTCGAGGGACACACTTGAGAGACGCAGATCGTACAGAGGTCGTCGACGTTCTAAAGAACCTCGGCCTGATCAAGAGGTCAAGAGGGAGCACTGCATATGTGCGAGGTCGCGTCTTATACAAGAAGTGAAGCAACGCAGCATAACAAGCCGCTGCAGGGGACGCGCCGCAAGCGGCGCGCCCCTGAGCGGCGGCGTTGGGCGTCGTAAAGATGGGGGCGGTTATGAGTGGCAGCGGCGATGGTACATCTTTAGATACACCTCTTTGTATTCGACGCGGTAAGGTAAGCGAATACAGCCCCAGTGAGCTCTTGGCTGTCGAAATCGATGCTATTAAATCTGCCTACGCGTCCAAGGGTGTTGAGCTAACATCGCAGGAACGAATCAAGAGTTACCGTACTCGCTTGGGAAGAAGAGTTGATGTGTTTGCGGTCACACTTAGGGATAGTTGCCCGGAGGGCAAAGTCGAGGGCTATTTCTACGTCGACATAACTGAATGTGCTCCTCTAAGGGCAGTAAGACTGCGCACTCGCGCAGAAAAACCATGTCGCTACTGTGGTCAGCCCTCCATGCCCGGCGAAGATACATGTTACATACACCACCAAAAATGAAGCGAACGTTTGCTTACACGCCGCCCAAATACACGCTCAAGTCGGGACGCGGCGAAGCGCCGCGCCCCTTAGCTCTGCGTTAGGCGTCACTATGTTCGAACTCCGAAAGTCGCAGTCGCACGGAAAGATAGGAGAGGCCTCCGTTTACGCAAAGTGCTGGATGAACGGCATTCCCGCGTATTTCACCGGCGGCCTGCGCAATAACTTCGCGGGAAGCGATCTTATAGTGGAAACCGGCGATCCTCGTAAGAAGCTTTGGGTTCAGGTCAAAACCGGGGCGCCAATACTGAAGGACCACGTGTATCTCACGCAGTGCGCGGGAGAGGATGATTTGGGAAGAGATAAGTTCGATTCAGATTTCGTAGTTTTCGTAAATATCGAGCTTTCGGCTGCCAAGAAGCACAACCACGCCGGAGAGCTGGGATTCGAGCATCTGTCGTTTTACGTTGTGCCACGCAAAGCCGCGAATTCGCTATATCAGCGGTGGTTGGGGCATTGGCACGCGAAACCGAAGCGCGATGGTCAGCAGCGCAAGTTAGGAAATATGGCCGTTCATGTGCCGAGGCAGGAAATTGAGCAGTATCAGAACGCTTGGTCGCTTCTTCTGGGAAAAAGTGCCGCCTAACAACGCGTATATGGACTCCTCCCGCAAGGGCGGGTGAAGCGCAGTTCTGATCGCGGCGTGTAGATCGGTTGCAGTCGTATATCCGGCCTGTTGGTGGACATGTAGTCCTGGCCTTCATGGAATCCGCGTCCGAAGGGCCACACGCTCGCAACGCTCTTTCCGAGCAGCGTAGTTATCGGCCTTGTTTCAGACCGGTCCGACCGTCACGCCATGATCTTGCTTCTCCCGCGCAACCGCAGAAACCAGTAATCGTTATGCCGCCTGCGCGGCGTGGTTTGGATCGAAATCCCGTTTGTAGTACCAGGTCGCCCAGGCGATACGGGCCAGCTTGTTGGCCAGGGCACAGGCGGCCTTGTTGTGCCCGGCCCGATCTCTCAGAGCCAGCGCCCAGCGCTGCAGGCGGTTGAGCGGCTTGCCCTCGCGCCTGAGCCGACCGGCCTGCAGCAGCACGGCCCGTGCACCATGGATGAAGAGCATCCGCAGGTACACATCACCGCGCTTGCTGATGTGGCCGAGCTGGCGCGTGCTGCCACTGGAATATTCCCGGGGCGTCAGACCGATCCAGGATGCCAGATGGCGGCCGCTCCTGAAGTTCCTGGCATCCACGGCGCTGGCCACCAGTGCGGTGGAGGTGAGCAGGCCAATGCCGCTGATCCCCTGAACCCGCTGCACTGCCGGATCCGCCTGGGTCAGGCGCTTGAGTTGCCTTTCGACCTCATCCACCCGCTGCTCGAGCTCGCGGATCTCGGCCAGGGCCGAATGCAGCATCGGCCGCAGCGCCGCGGGCACCGCTGCGTCCTCGAACTTCTCCGGTAACTGCTGCAGCGCCATCCTGGCGCCCACGGGGATGGTCATCCCGAATTCCCGCAGCAGGCCGCGCAGCGTGTTGATCCGGCCCGTGCGGGCCGCCATCCACTGCGAGCGCAGGCGGTGCAGCCCCTGGATCGACTGGTGCCACGGCGCCTTGACCGCCACCGGTTTGAGCTCGGGATCGCGGGAGGCCTCCAGCAATGCCGAGCAGCCAGCCCGGTCGGTTTTGTTTCTCCTGCGATACGGCTTCACGTACTGCGCCGGCAACAGCTTTACAGCGTGCCCGGCCGCCTGCGCCTGCCTGGCCCAGTGATGGGCGCCTCCGCAGGCCTCCATCACCACCAGGCTGGCCGGTTGCTGCATCAGAAATCGCGAGAACCCTTTCCGGCTCAGCCGGTCACGCTTGGCCGATCGGCCAGAAACGCCCGCCACCGCCACCTCGATCACATCCTTTGCCAAGTCCGCCGCAACGGTCGTAGTATCCATGAAGGACTCCTCCTGTTGGTTCTGCTGATGGAAACGCACTTTCAGCATGGCACTTCGATGCCGATAAAACAGCGGGAGGAGTCCATTCCATCACTCCAGTGGGACGTCCTCGGCCTCGCGAAGAGCTCGGCCTCGGATTCGCTCGCTGCGCTCGCTCACCTCGCTCCGGCGCACAAAACGCGCCGTCGCTTCGGCGCGCCTGAGCGCGAGCGTTAGACCCCTATGAACCGAGCTGAAGCGGTCGCCCAGTTGCAGGCTGTTTGGGGCGTCCTGAATGCCGACCTCGAGTGCGCGCTGGCCTATGGGCGACAGAACAACACTGCATATGCGCAGCGTGCTTTGGTCCGCGCATGGTTTGCTCTTGTAGAGGGCTTGTCCTATCAGCTTCGTCAAGTCACCCTCGCAACACTACACGACACAAATATCCTGTCTGCCAGCGAGATCGCGCTGCTGAGCGAGGAGCGTTACTTTGTCGACGACAAAGGGCGCCCCAAGACCAGTGAACAATTCCTGCCATTTCCACAGAGCCTCCTGTTCTCCATTCGTGCCTACGCGAAAAATCATGGCGCCCAGTTTGAGGCTGATACAGCGCAGCCAGGATGGTCCGCTATGCGTCGCGCCGTTGAGGTGCGGAACCGAGTTACACACCCAAAGGCAGCAAAATCACTCTCGCTGTCAGAAGAGGACTTGCAGAGCTTCAGCGAGGCAGCAGCGTGGTGGAAGGCAACAATGCTGAGCATGTTCGCAGCGTGCAATGAAGCTGACGAATACTGGCGTCGAGAATTAGAAGCACAAGCATGAGCGCATCCTTCCCGTGGCAACGGCCGGGGTCTAACCCTTCCATCGAGCGGACAGGTCCCGGCAAGCCGGGCCCTGCCGCTCATGTCGAACGTTGGGCCGCACAAGGACACCCTCATGCCTGACTTCAAGCCAGACCGCTACACAACCGTCTCGCCGTATTTGATCGTGTCCGATGCGGCAGCGACAGTTCGGTTCCTCGAGCGCGTCTTCCAGGCCGAGCTCTTGAGGAGCTTTCCGGATGACCAAGGCCGACTCATGCATGCGGAGGTACGGATCGACGATAGCGTCGTCATGCTGGCCGACTCGGCACCAGGCTGGCCACCCGTTCCAACCCATGTGCACGTCTATGTCAAGGACGTGGACGCCACTTACAGGCAGGCGCTGAATGAAGGTGCCGTTTCGATCCAGGAGCCCGTGCAGAAAGGCGATGAGGACAAGCGCGGCGGGGTCAAGGACGCCGGGGGTACTACTTGGTGGATCGCGACGCGCATGGGGTAACAGGATGTTGGATGCGCATGTGGTCTGACCATGCACTCAAGCTGACGCTGCGTTGCGGCGCGAGTCAATTCAAGCGTAGGGCCGCTCAATCGAAGGTGAGAGCATGAAGCGATATGTCGCGTTCCTTCGTGGGGTCAGCCCGATGAATGCCGACATGGCGGAGCTCAAGCGCTCGTTCGAAGCCTGTGGCTTCACGGACGTAAAGACTGTGCTCTCAAGTGGGAATGTGGTGTTTAGCGCAGGTGCCAGATCCGAGACCGCGCTCGCGCGCCAAGCCGAAACCGCCATGGCGAATCGACTTGGCCGCACGTTTTACACCATCGTGCGTTCATCCGATGCTCTGCGCGAACTGATCGAAGCCGACCCGTATGCCGCCTTCGATGTACCGGAAAACGCCAAGCGCGTGGTGACATTTCTCGGGGAACCGCACAAAGCCAAGCTCGAATTGCCCATCGAAAGCGATGGCGTCCACATCCTTGCGAAGGCTGGGTGCGAGGTATTTACAGCATACGTCCCGAACCCGCGCGGCCCTGTGTTCATGACCTTGATCGAGAAGATGTTCGGCAGCAACGTGACGACGCGCACCTGGGAGACGGTCAAGAAATGCGTCAAGGTGTGAGCACAGCGTCCCAACAACCGGTTGCAGCGGACGGAGATCTTGACCCGCTAAAGTAGACACTCTGACCTAACGCTGGGCTTCCCACGGTCTAGTTGGCACTTCCGGCCCATGATTGAGCATAGGAGGGAGTGTATGAGTCAGCAACGATTCACGCCAGAGTTTAAAGAAGAAGCAGTTCGTCAGATCGTCGACCGCGGCCATTCTGTGGCGGACGTTTCAGCCCGCCTGGGGGTGTCGGCGCATACCATCGGCGTGCTCAGCGGAGTGCTGCTGATTGCCTTGGGCGCCGTGTGGGCGCAGTTCCGGCTCTCGGCCGGGCAGGCGCGGCTGCACCACGGGGCCTGGCTGTATTCCAGCTACATCAACTGGTTTGCCTGCCTGCTCGGCGCACGCTCGGCGCCGGCCGGACCACGCCGCTGGTGGAGGGCACGGTCACCGCGCTGCTGGTGAGCGTCGCAGTGGCGTCCTTCATCGCCGTGGGCCTGTCGCTGTGGGGCTTGCGACCCTCCACCGGAACGTGACATCGTGCCTCGCATTCATGATGACTGACGCGAGGCTGGGGGTGTGAAGCTGAACAGACGGGTATGGATGGCGCTCGTGGCCCTGCTGCTTGCGCCGGCCGCGCAGGCGGACGAGGAGTTTCGCGAGTGGGTGGCGGAGTTCCGCGACGTCGCTGCCGAACACGGCATCTCGCGCGCGACTTACGACCGCGCCTTCCGCGATGTGACCGCGCCGGACCCGGAGGTCATCCGGCTCGCAAATTTCCAGCCGGAGTTCAAGGCGGAGACCTGGGAGTACTTCGACAACCGCATCCATGACCGCTCGATCGAGACCGGGCGGGCGATGACGCGCGAGTGGCAGCCCTGGCTGGACAGGATCGAGCAGCGCTTCGGCGTGGATCGGCACATCCTGCTCGCGATCTGGTCGCTGGAGTCGAATTACGGTGAGGCGCTCAAGGACCCCAAGGTCATGCGCAACGTGATCCGCTCGCTGGCGACGCTGGCCTATGCCGACTCGCGGCGGCGCAAGTACGCGCGCGGGCAACTGATCGCGGCGCTGAAGATCCTGCAGCGCGGTGACATCGACGAGACCCACCTGACCGGCTCCTGGGCCGGCGCGATGGGGCACACGCAGTTCATTCCCACCAGCTATCAGGCCTATGCGGTGGACATGGATGGCGACGGCCGGCGCGACATCTGGAACTCGGTGCCGGACGCGCTGGCCAGCGCCGCCAACTTGCTGCGCAAGAACGGCTGGCAGAGCGGCAAGGCCTGGGGGCGCGAGGACGAAGACGGCGACTTCCGCCCGGACGGTGGCAAGGGCCCGGCCTTCACGCTGTATCAGAACTTCCATGTGATCAAGCGCTACAACAACGCCGACCGCTATGCGCTGGCGGTGGGCCTGCTGGCCGACCGCATCGCCGGGCGGCCGGGGCTCACGCGCGACTGGAACCGGCCGTTCACGCCGCTGAGTTTCGCCGAGAAGGAAGAACTGCAGCGCCTGCTCAAGGCCAAAGGTTTCTACGACGGCGAGGTGGATGGCCGCACCGGGCCCAAGACCCGCGAGGCGATCCGTGCCTACCAGCGGCAGGCGGGGCTGGAGGACAATGGCTACCCCAGCCGGGAAGTGCTGGCGCGGCTGCGGCGCCCATAGAGAACCTCTGATCAATTCCCTTCGTCATTCCGGCGAAAGCCGGAATCCAGCGACTTTCATGGACCCCGGCTTGCGCCGGGGTGACGATCAGAGCTTCCCTGGCCGCGACTTGCCTGGCAACAGGCTTAGGCGGATGCTGTAACGGCAACATCCCGCGCGGGTTTGCCGTCAGGGGGACTCTGGTCGGTTCCTCACGTTGTTCCGGCGCAGGCAGGAATCCAGCGACTTTCATAGGCTCTGGACCCCGGCTTGCCGGGGTGACGGAATCAAATCAGGACTTCTTCTGGTCCCCGCGTCGGAAGGATGGCCCGTAGTGCGCCGTGGCAAGGGGGTGGCCATGCAGCTGCGACACTGGATACCGACGCGTTTCTGGTTCTTTGCCGGCTGCGTGCTGGCCTTCCTCGCCAGCACGGCGGCGATGCCCTGGCAGCCCTGGCTGCTGCCGGCGGTGCTGGTGACCGGCGTGCTCAGCCTGCTCGGCACCTGGGACATGCTGCAGACGCGGCAGGCGATCCGCCGCAACTACCCGATCCTCGCGCACCTGCGTTTCTTCCTCGAGTTCATCCGGCCCGAGATCCGCCAGTACTTCCTCGAGTCGGAGACCGAGAAGATCCCGTTCTCGCGCGCACAGCGCTCGCTGGTGTACCAGCGCGCCAAGAACGTGATCGACAAACGCCCCTACGGCACGCTGCTCGACCCTTACGCGGCGCACTATGAGTGGATCAACCACTCGATGAACCCGGTGAAGATCAAAGACCCGGATTTTCGCGTGATGATGGGCGAGGGCAGCTGCGCGCAGCCGTACTCGCACTCGGTGTTCAGCATCTCGGCGATGAGCTTCGGCGCGCTGTCGGCGAACGCCATCCGCGCGCTGAACATCGGTGCGAAGAAGGGCGGTTTTGCCCATGACACCGGCGAGGGCGGCATCAGCAGCTACCACCGCGAGCACGGCGGCGACCTGATCTGGGAGATCGGCAGCGGCTACTTCGGCTGCCGTAATCCGGATGGCAGCTTCAGCGAGGAAAGGTTCGCGCAGGAGGCGCAGACGCCGCAGGTCAAGATGATCGAGCTGAAGATCAGCCAGGGCGCCAAGCCAGGCTACGGCGGCGTGCTACCGGGCCCCAAGGTGACCGAGGAGATCGCCCGGGCGCGTGGCGTGCCGGCGGGCGTTGACTGCGTCTCGCCGGCGCGGCATTCGGCGTTCTCGACGCCGATCGGGATGCTGCAGTTCATCGCGAAGCTGCGCGCACTGTCCGGCGGCAAGCCGACCGGCTTCAAGTACTGCCTGGGGCATCCCTGGGAATTCTTCGCCATCTGCAAGGCGATGCTGGAAACCGGCATCACGCCGGATTTCATCGTGGTGGACGGCGCCGAGGGCGGCACCGGCGCGGCGCCAGTGGAGTTCACCGACCACGTCGGCACGCCGCTGCAGGAAGGGCTGCTGCTGACGCACAACACGCTGGTGGGGCTGAACCTGCGCAGGAAGATCCGGCTCGGCGCCAGCGGCAAGATCGTCTCGGCCTTCGAGATCGCGCGCACCATGGCGCTGGGCGCCGACTGGTGCAACTCCGGGCGCGGCTTCATGTTCGCGCTCGGCTGCATCATGGCGCAGACCTGTCATACCGGTAAATGCCCGACCGGCGTCACCACGCAGAGCTGGCTGCGGCAGCGGGCGCTGCACGTGCCGGACAAAGGCGAGCGCGTGTATCACTTCCATCGCAATACCCTGCTGGCGCTGGCAGAGCTGGTCGGCTCGGCGGGCTTGACGCATCCGAGCCAGCTGCGGCCCTACCACATCGTGCGCCGCGTCTCGATGAACGAGGTCAAGCTGGTGTCGAACCTGATCCGCTTCCTGCGGCCCGGCGAGTTGCTGGCCGGGCCCACCGAGCACGAGGTGTACAAATACTTCTGGCCGATGGCGCGGCCGGACAGTTTCGAACCCGCGCGGGTGACGACGCGCTGACGGTGCCCATTTCCACTAGTCGCGGATGACCGCGTCGGCGTCACCGGTGAGGTCCTCGCCGGCGTGCTTGAGCTCCTCGTGCGCGAAGAAGTGCGCCAGCGCCGGGATGACGAAGATCGCGCCGAGCATGTTGGCGGTGAAGGCGAACAGCAGCAACATGCCCATGTCTTCCTGGAACTGCAGCTTGGACCAGATCCAGGTGACCACGCTGACGCCGAGGCCGATGCCAGTGAAGATCACCGCTTTGCCGGTCTGGCGCAGCGTGTGGTAGTAGGCCTCTTCGAGCGCCACACCGCGGCGCAGACCTTCCGCCATCACGCTGTAGATGTAGATGCCGTAATCCACGCCGATGCCGGAGGCGAGCGCCAGCACCGGCAGCGTGGCGACCTTCTGGCCGATGTCGAGCAGCACCATCAGCCCGTAGCCCATGAGCGTGACCAGCGACAGCGGCACCGCCACGCAGATCACGCCGGAGAAGGTGCGGAAGGACAGGAACAGGAACACCAGGATCACCAGGTACACGTAACCGACCACCGGGATCTCGTTGCGCTTGACCTCCTCGTTGGTGGCGGCCATCACGCCGACGTTGCCGGAGGCGAGGCGGAACTTCACCCGCCGGTCCTGGTTCATGTGTTCTTCGTAGTGCTTCACCCGGGCGACGAGATGCTCGATGGTCTCGGCCTTGTGGTCGCGGGTGAAGATGAACAGCGCCAGCGCGTCGCAGTCGTCGTTGAGGAAGCCGGTGGTGGTCGGCACCAGCGCGGTGGACTGCGCCAGCGCATAGGCGTTGCGCGGCAGCACCTCGGCGCTCGGGCGGCCCTCGTTGAGGCCCTCGTAGGCCAGCTTGGCCAGGTCCAGCAGCGAGAGCACGTCGCGCACGCCATCCTGGTTGTACATGTACCAGGAGAAGCGGTCGATCTCGCTCATGATGCTGTAGTCGATGCAGGCATCGGGCACCGTCTCGGCGATGACCTTGAGCTGGTCCACGCCCATCGCGAAGTTGGCGGCGATCTCGCGCGCATCCTGATTGAAACGCGAGTCGGGCCGCAGTTCGGGCACGCCCTCGGTGGTCTCACCGATGCGCACCTGCGGGTACAGCCAGGCGGCCACGCCGAACAGCACGGCAACCACGACCAGTACCGCCGTGGCTGGCCCGCGGCGCGTGATCTTGGCGATCTGACGCCACGCGTTGTCGCCGAGTCGTTCGCGCAGCGCCTGCTTCTGCTTGAAGGCCTCGACGTTGCCCAGGCGCATGTAAGTCAGCAAGGCCGGCATCATGACCTTGTTGGTAATGATTACGCCGGCCATGCCGAAGGCGGCGTTGAGCGACATCTCGCGGATGACGTCGATGTTGATCAGGTAGATGGTGGCGAAGCCGGCGACGTCGGTGATCAGCGCTGCCACGCCGGGGATGGCCAGCTTGCGGAAGGTGTGGACCGAGGCCTCGTAGCTGTCGAGGTTGTGGGTATAAATCTCGTGTGCCCAGTTGTTGACGTACTGCACACCGTGGCTCACCGACACCGACAGGATCAGGAACGGCACCAGGATCGCAAAGGGGTCCAGCCCGTAGCCGATGACGTGCAGCAGGCCCAGCTCCCAGATGCAGGCGATCCCGGACACGAACATCACCAGCGTGGACAGGCCGAAGGAGCCGACGTAGATCCACAGCAGCAGGCTCGTCAGCAGCAGGCTGATGACGAAGAACGCACCGACCTCGAACGAGGCGTCGGTCATGTCGTCCACGACCTTGGCGAAGCCGATGATGTGCACGGTGACGCCGGCGTTCTCGTACTTGGCGCGGATTTCTTCGAGCTTGTCGCCGACCTTGACGTAGTCCAATGGCTGATTGGTCTCGGGGTCCGTTTCCAGCAGCTCGACCGCGATCAGCGCGGCGGTCTGGTCCTCGGACACCAGCCGGCCGACCACGTTGGCCTTGCCGACGTTGATGCGGATGCGTTCCATCATCTCCGGCGTCGGCGTGTAGTCGGACGGGATCACGTTGGCGCCGGCCAGCCCGTCCTCGATCACTTCCACGTACAGGATGCTGGGCGCGAAGATCGAGGTGACACGCGCACGGTCCACGCCGGGGATGAAGAACACCTCGTCGTGCACCTGACGCAGGGTTTCCATGAACTCGGGCCGGTAGATGTCGCCCGCGTGCGACTTGAGCGCCACCAGCACCGTGTTGGCCCCGCCGAAGTCCTTGTAGTACTCGAGAAAGGTCTGCATGTAGGGATGTTCTTTGGGGACCATCTTCAGCCAGCCGGCTTGTGGCTTGAGCTGCGCGGCGTGCCAGGCAAAGAACGCGGTCAGCGCGAACAGCACGGCCAGTGTGATCTTGCGGTACTCGAAGATCGGCGGCTCGACCTTCTTCAGGACCCACAGGGTAAAGGAGGGTTTGCGGGCGGGTGTGGCCATGCGGGGGGGCTCCTGCCGGGCTCAGTTCAGGGCGCCGAGATCGACCACACCGCGCTTGCCGACGCCGATCAGCCGGCCGCGCCAGATGAAGAGGTCAGCCAGCGTTGCGTCGGTGGGTAGTCTGACCGGCTCGAGCGTGCCGGCGGCCAGCCGCGTTCTCTGGGCCAGGCCGTTGACGCCTGCGAGCAACACCTCACCGTCGGGCAGCGGCGTGGCGCCGAACATGCTCTCGTACAGGCCGCCGGCCAGATATCGCCAGCCCATGGCTGCGACCTTTTTTGGGTCCTCGACCATGACGCGGCTGGGCGGATCGAAGGTCGCCGGGTCCTGCTTCGCGGCGGCGGTGACGTCCAGCGAGACGTACGTATGTCCACGCAGGCCGTACACCAGTACGCCGCGCGTGCCCAGTGGCACGGCGCCGAAGAAGCTGCCGTTGTAAGGCGAGTCGAGCATGGTCCAGGTCGCGCCGTTGTCGGCCGACCAGGCCATCAGGCTTTTTTCGCCGGCGATGAACAGCGTGCCGTCGCCGAGCCGCTCGATGGCGTTGAAATGCAGGCCGAGGTCGGTCAGCGGAAACTGGCGCGGCTGCCAGCTGCGGCCGCCATCCGCGGTGACGAGGTAGGTGCCGTAGCCGCCGACGGCGATGCCGTTCTGTGCGTCGAGCATAAGGATGTCGTAGAGCTGGCGCGCCTCGGCGTCATAGTGCTGCAGCTGCCAGCTGTCGCCGCCGTCGGCGCTGTGCAGGATGGCGGCGTCGTAGCCGACTGCCCAGCCGCGGTTCGGGTCGAGGAAACGCGCGCGGGTGAGCATGACGTTGACCGGCGAGGGCACCTGTTTCCAGGTCTTGCCGTCATCGGAAACCACGATGTTGCCGCGCTGGCCCACGGCCACCAATCGTTTGCCGGTGTCGGTGATGTCGATCAGGCGGTACTTCGCCGCCAGGGGCGCGGCAAGCGCGGGCTGCGGCTTGAGCGAATGCGGCGGTGGTTCGCCGCCGGCCTTTTCCTGGGCGGAAGCCGGCAGGGCCAGCGCCGCCAGGGTGGCGAGCACGAGCCGGTACGGGCAGCGGTCACGCATGGTCTCCCCCGCAAGGCCAGGGTTCGCGTGCTTTGTCCTTGGCGCGGCGGCAGTGGGCCCGCGGCGGCGTCTGGCCTTGCGAGGATTCTCCGGCCCATCCGGGCGGAGGCGCATTGGTCGGCGCACGGCCGGGGCCGGGCGCTGCGGCCAAGTGCGGCGGCTAGCGCAGGACGCCGCAGCGTGTGGGCGGAGCGGCGAGGTCGAAGGCCTCGGTCAGCACGCGCCCGTCGAAGCCATCGCCGTTCATGCCGAACAGCCAGGCCACGGTGGGTGCGACATCTACGTTCTCGGATTGTGCCGGGCGGCGCTCGAAGTGGTCCACCGGCTCGTCCGGTTCGGCGATCGTCTGTGCGCGCACGAAGGGCGCGCCACCGCCGATCATGAAGGTATTGTGCAGCGTGATCTTGTGCGCGTGATTGCCGGGGATTGGGTTGGACTGCGGGCTCGGATCGCTGAAGCGCCAGCCGGGCGCGGCGGAGGCGACCAGATCGCCGATGTTTTCATGCCGTGCGCGGAAGTGATCGGGCAGCTGGGCGGTGATACCGTCGGGGTCCAGGCTGTTCGGTTCCCGGTACCACGCGTCCTGGACCCCGGGCAGGGCGAGCAGTGCGGTGCGTGCCATCAGCAGTTTGCTCTCGCGCATCGGGTCTGCGGGGTTGGTCAGGTAGAAACTCTCGGCGCCGCCGTTCTGGATCGGAAACAGGCCCAGCGGTCCGACCACGCTGCTGACGTTGATGAAATTCTGGGGCGTGGACCAGTCCATGCCGTGGTCGCTGACGATGAACACCACGCTTTTCTCCCAGCGCCCGGCCTGCTGCAGCGCCAGGATGAAGCGCTGGATCTGCAGGTCGGTCTCCGCCAGCACCGCATTGCGCAGCAGCGGCACCCCGGTGATGCCGGTTTCGTCGGCGTGGCCCATGCGGTCCACCTGACCCAGGTTGATGAACATGAAGTCAGCATTGGGCAGCTGCGCCAGGGCCGCGTTCATGGTGGCGACATCCGGCGTCAGGCCGGCCGGGCTGGGAATGAAGGTCGGATCCTCGGTCGGGTTGAAATGCTGGTCCGGGGCGACATTGAGGCCGCAGTCCGTGCCCGAGAACCCGCAGTCGGAAAACACCTCGTACAGGTAATCCTTGGACAACGCCGCGGCGGTGCGGATGTTGGGGCATTCGTCCTTGATGCGGGTGAACAAGGTCTTGACCTCCAGCTCCGAAGGCAGCGAGAGGTCGCGGTCCTCGGGTTCGCCCTGGCGGTTCCAGTAGGTGTTGGATGGGATGCCGCTGCGCTGCGGATACACGCCGGTCATCATGGCGACGTGGTTGGGAATGGTTTCGGCGTAGAACACCGCGCGGCTTTCGGTGTAGGTGGTGGCCGCGTCCTGGAAGGCTGCCAGCGTCGGGGTCGGCGTCAGCGGCGCACCGATTTCCTGCGGCATCAGGCTATCGACCACGATCACGAACACGCCGAGGTCGGCGCGCTGGTCGGGCGGCACGCCGCCGCCTGCATCATTGCTGCCGCCGCTGCCGCTGCAGCCGGCCAGCAGCGCCAGGCCCAAGCCGATGCCCAGGCCGGCGGCGGAAAGGGGGGCTGAGGGGCTCATGAACCGCATAGCCTGCATTCTACCCGTGACAGGGGGATGAATGCCTGCCCGGCGGTCAGGGAACCTCTAATTCCTTTTGTGATTCCGGCGAAAGCCGGAATCCAGCGACTTTCGAGGTCGGCGCCATGCCGCCGACGGACCCCGCCCCCGGCTTTCGCCGGGGGAAGCTTTGAAAGCCGCCGGGGTGACAGACATAGATCGGGGGTTCTTTAGCCGCTAGCGATGGCCGGTGCATCGAGCGGCTCGGGGCGCGACACGCCGTGGCCCTGGATGTAGTCCACGCCGACCTCGCGCAGTTTGGCGATCACGCGCTCGTTTTCGGCGAACTCGGCGATGGTTTTCTTGCCGAGCAGCTGGCCGACCTCGTTCATCGAACGCAGCAGCGCCAGGTCCACCGGGTCATCGGCGATGTTGCGCACGAAGCTGCCGTCGATCTTGAGGAAGTCCACCGCCAGGTTGCGCAGGTAGGCGTAGGACGACAGGCCGCTGCCGAAGTCGTCCAGCGAGAAGCTGCAGCCCATGTCCTTGAGCGTGGCCATGAACTCGGTGGCGCGGCTGAGGTTCGACACCGCCGCGGTCTCGGTGATCTCGAAGCAGATCTTCTGCGGCGGTACCGGGCCCTCGGCCAGCCGCCGCTGCAGGAAGGACAGGAACTCCTCCTGGCCGAGCGACAGGCCGGACAGGTTGATGCAGCACAGGTGCAGCTGCTCCAGGTGGGCCGGGTTGCGCGCCAGCCAGTCGAGTGCGGCGCTGACCACCCAGGTGTCGATCTGCGGCGCGAAGCCATAGTGCTCGGCGGCCGACAGGAAGTGCGCGTCGCTGGTGAGCTGGCCCTGCTCGTCCATCAGGCGGATCAGCAGCTCGTAGTGCAGGCCCTGCGGCGCCTGCTTGAGCGGCACGATGCTGTGCCGCACCAGGCGCAGGCGGTTGTCCTCCAGCGCACTGCGGATGCGCGCCGCCCACTGGATCTCGTTGCGCCGGCGCGCGAGGTCGGCGTCGTCCGGCTGGTACACGTGCACGCGGTCGCGGCCCTGGTCCTTGGCCAGGTAACAGGCGGCGTCGGCCGCCTGCAGGATCGCCTCGATGCCCTCGCTCTGGCTGGACACCGGCACCACGCCGAGGCTGGCGCCGATCCGGAAGCGCTTGCCCTCCCAGCCGAAGCGCAGGTTGCTGAGCGACTTGCGCACCAGCTCGGCCAGGCGCACCGCCTGCTCGATGCTGTAGTCGCGCAGCAGGATCGCGAACTCGTCGCCGCCGAGGCGCGCCAGCAGGCCGCGCCCGGCGACCTGCGATTCCAGCAGCCCGGCGACCTGGCGCAGCAGCTGGTCGCCGGCGGCGTGGCCGCAGTTCTCGTTGACCACCTTGAACTGGTCGAGGTCGATGTAAATGAGTGCGTGCTGGCGGCTGAGGTTCTGCGACTCGCTGAGCGCGTGTCGCATCTGCCGCTCGAACTCCCAGCGGTTGAGCAGGCCGGTGAGCACGTCGTGGCTGGCCTCGTAGGCGAGCTTTTCCGCCAGCCGGTGGGTTTCGGTCACGTCCTCGCTCACGTACAGCACCTGCGGGCGTCCGTCGGCGCCGTGCACCAGGCGCGCGGTCTGGCGCACCTGCAGGGTGCCGCCGTCGCGGCTCTGCAGGCGCGTTTCCCAGCGGTGGATGCTGGCGGCCGGGCTGCTCAGGCAGTTGCTGTGGCGCAGCAGGGCGGCGGCGCGCTCCGGCTCGGCCATGATCAGCGTGAACGGCTGGCCGATCAGCTCGGGCACGTGATAGCCGAGCTGGCTGGCGCCGAACTGGTTGGCGGAGACGATGCGGTTCTCGGCGTCCACGGTAAAGAACATGGCCGGGTTTTCGTCGTACAGCGCACGGAAGCGCTGCTCGCTGGCACGCAGCGTCTCGGCCGCGCGCCGGCGCTCGCTGGCGGTCAGGCACTGCGCCACCTGGTCGGCGATGGCGGCGGCGAAGGTGGCCTCGTCCGGGGTCCAGCGGCGGGTGCCGCCGACATGCTCGTTGCAGACCACGCCCACGATTTCACCGCCGAGGCGGATCGGTGCGTCGAGGGTGGCGCCGACCGCGCGCGGGCGGAAGTACTCGTCGGTGAACTCGCTGGTGCGCGGGTCGATGCAGGCATCGAAGGCCTCGATCGTGCGCGAGCTCTGCAAGGCCTCGAGGTAGCGGGGGTAGCGCTCGAGCGGCAGGGTGATGTCCTCGGTATGGCTGCGGCTGCCGCGCTCGTAGCGGTCCAGGCAGCGCAGTTCGCGGCGGTCGGGGCTGAGCAGCCAGATGCCGACGCTGGCCACCTCGAGCGTTTCGGCTGCAACCTCGGTAATCAAGCGCGCGGATTCTTCCAGTTGTCCCTCGCTCATGCGCGGGTCGTTACCGAGTTTGAGCACCGCCGCCTGCTGCCGCTGGATGCGGCCGAGGGTCAGCAGGCGTTCCTGGCCGGCTTCGCGCTGCTCGCTGATGTCGTGCATCACCAGCACCGCGCCGATCTTGTTGCCGTCGGCGTCCAGCACCGGATCGCCGCTGCACAGCACGAAGCGCGGCGGCCGGCCGCGCGGCGCGATCACGATCTGCGCATTGCGCACCGCCTCGCCCTGGAGCGCGCGCAGCAGCGGCAGGTTCTCCTTGGTCAGCGGGGTCACGCCGTCGGCGGCGTACAGGTCGTAGTGCCGTGCCCACTGCTCGGGCGGCAGCCGCTCGTCCGGCGGCAGCCCGTGCCAGCTGCGCGCGGTGCGGTTGAACAGCACCAGCCGCGCGCGCGCGTCGCAGGCCACCACGGCGTCGGACAGGTTGTCGAGCAGGGCCTGGCTGAAGTTGACGTCGCCGCGCAGCAGGGCGGCGCTCTGCTGCGCGGCCAGCCGCAACGGGCCAGCCTTGAAATGGCGGCCGGCAAAGAATGCGGCGGTGGCCAGCACCAGCCCGCCGGCGAGGGTCAGCAGCAGAGTGGCGAGGTCCATGGGCAGGCTTCAGGGCCCCAGACGCTCGAGGCGCCAGCCGCCGCCGGCGCGCGTGTAGCGCAGGCGATCGTGCAGGCGGTCGCGCCGGCCCTGCCAGAACTCGAAGCGGTCGGGCCGCACGCGGTAGCCGCCCCAATCGTCCGGCAGGGGCACTGGTCCATGCGCGTGAAGCTGTGCGAGCTCGGCAACGCGCCGCTCGAGCGCGGCACGGTCCGGTACTACGCGGCTCTGCGGCGAGGCGAGTGCAGACAGCTGCGCGCCGCGCGGGCGGCTGTGGAAATAGGCCTCGGATTCGGCGCGGCCGAGTTTTTCCACCGTGCCTTCGACGCGCACCTGGCGTTCGAGCCGGTCCCACCACCACAGCAGCGCAGCATACGGGTTGGCAGCCAGGTCCTCGCCCTTGCGGCTGGCGTAGTTGCTGTAGAACACGAAGCCGCGCGCGTCATGGCCCTTGAGCAGCACCATGCGAACCGACGGGCGGCCGCTGGCGTCCGCGGTGGCCAGCGCCATGGCGGTCGGCTCGACCAGGCCGCCGGCCAGCGCCTGCGCGTACCAGCGCTCGAACTGGCGGTAAGGATCGGGGTCGGCGTCGACCTCGAGCAAAGGCGTTCGGTCGGTCATCGCCCGGTTTTCTTGCGCGCGGGCACGGTACTGGATTCCAGGGTGAAGCCCAGGCGCAGGCGCACCTGCCAGTGCGCGACCACCCCCTCCTCGATGTGCCCGCGCGTCTCCAGCACCTCGAACCAGCGCAGCTTGCGCAGGCTTTGCGCCGCCTCGTGGATGGCGACCTTGATCGCGTCGTCGATGCTGATGGTGGACGAGCCGACGACCTCGACGATCTTGTAGACATGGTGACTCATGCTGTCCCCTCCGGGTTGGTGTTGTACGTTTCTCGCGCGCAGGCAGCGGCGTTCCGTCGTGTGAGTCTACGCCAGTGCCCGCATCGCCGGACATGGATGAAATCCCCTGTCTCGGCTAGGCTAGAGCGCCTCCCCGTCCATTGCGGAGTTCCTCCATGGCGAAGACCTTTCGCGCGCTGCGCGTGCACCGTATCGACAAGGCCACCGAGGCACGCCTGGAAACCCTCAGCCTCGACGACCTCAATCCCACCGTGGGCGCCGACGGCGTGGTGATCCGGACGGCCTGGTCCGGCATCAACTACAAGGACGCGCTGGCGGTCACCGGCAAGGGCAAGATCCTGCGCCGCTACCCGCTGGTGGCGGGCATCGATGGCGCCGGTGTGGTCGAGTCCTCGTCCAGCCCGCGCTTCAAGCCGGGCGACGCGGTGCTGGTGACCGGCTGCAGCCTGAGCGAAACCCTCGACGGCGGCTATGCGGAATACCTGCACCTGCCGGCCGAGGTGGTGGTGCCGCTGCCGGCCGGGCTGAGTCTCAAGGAGGCCATGCTGCTCGGTACGGCCGGCTTTACCGCCGCCCTGGCCGTGCGGCGCATGCAGGAGAACCACCAGACGCCGGCCCTGGGCCCGGTCGCGGTCACCGGCGCCACCGGCGGCGTCGGCTCGGTGGCGATCCAGATCCTCAGCCGGCTCGGTTACGAGGTGGTGGCCATCACCGGCAAGCCGGAGCAGTCGGCGGATTACCTGAAAAAGCTGGGTGCGGCCGAGGTCGTGGACCGGCGCAGCCTGGAACTGGGCAAGGCGCCGCTGGAAAGCGGGCGCTGGGGTGGCGCAGTGGACAACGTCGGCGGCGAGCTGCTCGACTGGCTGACGCGCACCGTCAAGCCCTGGGGCAATATCGCGAGCATCGGCCTGGCCGGCGGCCATACGCTGAACACTACGGTCATGCCCTTCATCCTGCGCGGCGTCAGCCTGCTGGGCATCCACTCGGTCGAATGCCCGATGCCCTGGCGCCTGGCGATCTGGGAAAAACTCGCGGGCGATTGGAAGCCGGCCGCACTCGACGCGATCGAGAACCGCGTCATCGGACTGGAGCAGCTGCCCGCCGCCTGCGCCGAGGTCATCGCCGGCCGCGTGCAGGGGCGCATTCTGGTCCGGTTGAATGGCTGAAGACTGGGCCGGGTGCCGTGCGCGACTGGAGGAGGGCTTGCGCGCACTGCGACTGGATACGGCGCTGAGCGAGCCGCTGCTGCACTATCTGCGCGAACTGGCGCAGTGGAACCGGACCTACAACCTGACCGCGGTGCGTGAACCGCTGGACATGGTGACCAAGCACCTGCTCGACAGCCTGGCGGTGCTGCCGCATCTCAACGGCCGGCAGGTGATCGACGTCGGCAGCGGTGCCGGTCTGCCGGGCATCCCGCTGGCGCTGGCCGACCCGGCGCGGCCGTTCGTGCTGTTGGATAGCAACGGCAAGAAGGCCGCCTTCCTGCGTCACGCCGTGCGCACGCTGGGTCTTGCGCAGGTCGAGGTCGTGAATGCGCGGGTCGAGCAGTATGCGCGCGGTGCCGGGCGCGGGCGCTTCGACAGCGTCATCAGCCGCGCCTTCGCCAGCCTGGCCGAGATGCTCGAGCAGGCCGGGCCGCTGTGTGCCTTGCACGGCAGGATCCTGGCGATGAAGGGGCAGTTCCCGCAGGACGAACTGGACGCGCTGCGCCAGCACACCGCCGGCTTCGAGGTCGAGGGCGTCGTGCCGCTGAAAGTGCCCGGACTCGCGGCCGAGCGGCATCTGGTGATATTTTGCAGGGCCTGAATCGAGAATGGACAGGATAACAGGATGAACAGGATTTACGGGTAGAAAGAGATTTTCTTCAACATGAGAAACCCCTTCATCCTGTCAATCCTGCAAATCCTGTCCTTCCTGTCGCAATCTTGAATCATATGGCCAGAACCATCGCGGTGGCGAACCAGAAGGGCGGGGTCGGCAAGACCACCACCAGCATCAACCTGGCCGCCGGGCTGGCCGCGACCAAACGCAGCGTGCTGCTGGTGGACATGGACGCGCAGGGCAACGCCACCATGGGCGTGGGGGTGAACAAGACCGGCCTGCGCTACAGCGCCTGCAACGTGTTGCTGGGGGAAATCGACGCCGCCGCGGCGGTGATCCCGCTGCCGGAGCTGGGCCTGGCTCTCTTGCCAGCCAACGCCGACATGACCGCCGCCGAGGTCGGTCTGCGCGGCAGGAAGAACGGCGAGCTGGCGCTGCGCAACGCCCTGGCACCGCTGCGTGGCCGCTACGACTACGTCATCATCGACTGTCCGCCGGCGCTGTCCATGCTCACGATCAACGCGCTGTCGGCCTGTGACGGCGTACTCATCACTATGCAGTGCGAGTACTACGCGCTGGAGGGCCTGGCGGCGCTGCTCGACACCATCGACAAGGTGCGCGCCGTGATCAACCCGGGGCTGAAGATCGAGGGCATCCTGCGCACCATGTACGACCCGCGCAACAACCTGTCCGGGCAGGTGTCGGCGCAGCTGACCGAGCACTACCCCGAGCTGGTGTACCGAACCATCATCCCGCGCAACGTCCGCCTCGCCGAGGCGCCCAGCCACGGCCTGCCGGTGCTGCGCTATGATCCCTCCTCCAGCGGCGCCGAGGCCTATCTGGCGCTCGCGGGCGAAGTCCTGCGGCGCGCTGAAAAGCGTGCGGCCTGAAGAGACATCATTCATGACAGCCAGGAAACGGGGCTTGGGGCGGGGGCTGGAGGCGCTGCTCGGCGCCGGCGTGAGCGTCGAGCCCGCGCCCGACGAGGCGCTGCGCGAACTGGCCCTGGACGAGCTCAAACCCGGCGAATACCAGCCGCGCCGCGACATGAAGCCCGAGGCGCTGGAGTCGCTGGCCGAGTCCATCCGTGCCCAGGGCGTGGTGCAGCCGATCGTGGTGCGCCCGGTGGCCGACGGCTTCGAGATCGTGGCCGGCGAGCGCCGTTGGCGCGCGGCGCGCATGGCGGGATTGAAGCGCATCCCGGCGATCGTGCGCGAGATCCCCGACCAGGCGGCGCTGGCGGTGGCGCTGATCGAGAACATCCAGCGCGCCGACCTTAATCCCCTCGAAGAAGCCACGGCGCTGCAGCGGCTGCAGAAGGAATACAAGCTCACCCACCAGCAGTGCGCGGAGGCCGTGGGGCGCTCGCGAGCGGCGGTGAGCAACCTGCTGCGCCTGCTCGACCTCAACGAGGACGTGCAGGTATTGCTGCGCGAGGGCAAGCTGGAGATGGGGCATGCGCGTGCGCTGCTGGCGCTGGACGGCAGCGAGCAGTCGCGATTCGCCCAGCGCGTGGTCAACCTCGGCCTGTCGGTGCGCCAGACCGAGGCGCTGGTGCAGTCGCGCCGCGGCGACGGCCGCCACAAGCCGCGCCGCGCGCCGGTCAATCCTCGGCTGCAGGGCATCGAAAAAGAACTGGCACGCAAGCTGTCCACGGCGGTGCGCATCCAGCCCGGCGAGCGCGGCCGCGGCCGGCTGGTGATCGCCTACGGCAACCTCGAACAGCTCGACGCCATCGTCACCCGGATCAAGTGACCTGCGCCCTTGGGCGCAGGTCACCCCGGAACGACCCGAAGGGTCGTATCCAGGATCCAGATTGCGGCATGCTGCACTGCAACACCGTTGACCGTCCGCAGTCTATCCTCTATAGTCTCGCGTCCGCGCGCCGGGAGGCTTTCAGGCTTCATGAAACCGCTCCGTCTGCGTGGAATGTCACTGGCTTACGTAACCTGCGCGGCGCAGCTGGGCATCGGCCTGGCGGCGGCCCTCATCGGCTACGGACACTCAGGGAAGGAGGCTGCGGGGGCGGCGCTGTGCGGCGCGCTCGCGGCCGCGATACCGGGTCTGTACTTTGCCGCCAAGGTATTCCGGGGCGGCCGCAACGACCGGCCGTTCGAGGTGCTGGGCGCGGTGTACGTGGGCGAGGCGGGCAAGTTCGTGCTGGCGGCGTTGCTGTTCATCCTCGGCGCCAAGCTGTTCCCCGCGCATTTTTTGGCGCTGATGTTGACGTTTATGGCCTGCCTGTCGGTGTATTGGCTGATGCTGGCGCTGAGCAGGTGACAAATAAGAGGCGGATAGGCGAGCGAGCATGGCAGGACAAGCCCACAGCACCGGTGATTACATCGTTCACCACCTGACCAACCTCAAGCTCGATCTGCAGACCATGCAGATCGATCCGGAGGCCAAGGGTTTCTGGGTCCTCAACCTCGATTCCATCTTTTTTTCCGTCGTCCTCGGCCTGATTTTCCTCGTCCTGTTCCGCTACGGCGCGCGCCGCGCCACCAGCGGCGTGCCGACCGGCTGGCAGAACTTCGTCGAATACGCCATCGAGCTGGTGGACCACCAGGTCAAGGAAAGCTTCCACGGCAAGGCCCAGTTCGTCGCGCCGATGGCGCTGACGGTGTTCTTCTGGGTGTTCCTGATGAACTTCATGGACCTGATCCCGGTGGACCTGCTGCCCTGGCTGGCCGGCATGGTCGGCGTGAATTACCTCAAGGTGGTGCCGAGCACAGACCCCAATATCACGCTCGGCATGTCGGTCACCGTGTTCCTGCTGGCCTTCGGCTACAGCTTCGTGGCCAAGGGCGTGAAGGGCGTCGGCGGGGAGTTTCTGTTCCATCCGTTCACGGCCAAGAACATCGTCGTGCAGGCCCTGCTGGTGCCGGTGAACTTCCTGCTCAAATGCGTCGAGGAGCTGGCCAAGCCGCTCTCGCTCGGCCTGCGACTGTTCGGCAACATGTATGCCGGCGAAATGATCTTCATCCTGATCGCGTGCTTCACGCTGCAGGCGGTGAGCCTGTCGGTGTGGAGCGTGGTCGGCTTCGGCGCCCAGTTCCTGCTCGCGTTCGCCTGGGCGGTCTTTCACATCCTGATCATCACCTTGCAGGCGTACATCTTCATGACGCTGACGGTGGTGTACATGAGCATGGCGAGCGAGCACCACTGAATTTTCTGATCTCAACCGATTGCTTTCTGAAGGAGGCCTTGTGGAACTGGTAAATCTGATTGCAGACGTGAAGGGCATGACAGCCCTGGCTTCGGGCCTGATGCTCGGCCTGGCCGGCATCGGCGCCGCCATCGGCATGGGCCTGATGGGTGGCAAGTTCCTGGAGGGCGCGGCGCGCCAGCCCGAACTGATGCCGATGCTGCGCGGCCAGATGTTCCTGCTGGTCGGTCTGATCGACGCGATCCCCATCATCGCGGTCGGTATCGCCATGTACTTCGTGTTCGTGGACCCGTTCGCGGCCGCCGTCACGGCGGAAGCCGCCAAGGGTGCCGCCGACGCGGCCGCCGCCGCAGCGGGCCAGTAAGCGCCGCTGAGGCGTCCATCACGAGGATCCCGCCGTGGATATCAATGTCACGCTGTTCGCCCAGGCGGTGGTGTTCATCGCCCTGATCTGGTTCACCAAGGCCTTCGTCTGGCCGCCGGTGATCAATGCTCTGCAGGAGCGCCAGAAGCGCATCAGCGACGGCCTGGCCGCCGCCGAGCGCGGCGCCAAGGCCCTGCAGGAGGCCGCGCAGAAGAGCGAGGAAACCCTGCGGCAGGCGCGCGAACAGGCGCAGGACATCCTCGCCGCCGCGAACCGCCAGGCTGCGCAGACGCTCGAGCAGGCCAAGCAGGCCGCCAAGAGCGAGGGCGAGCGCATCGTCGCCGCCGCGCGCGAGGAAGTGCAGCGCGAGGTGGCGAAGGCGCGCGAGACCCTGCGCCAGCAGGTCGGCGAGCTGGCCGTGCTGGGCGCCGGCAAGATCCTCCGCCGCGAGATCGACGCCAAGGCGCATGCCGAAGTGATCCGCGACCTCGCGGCGCGGGTGTAAGGGCAGCCCATGGCGGATATCAGCACGCTCGCCCGCCCCTACGCCAAGGCCGTGTTCGAGTTGGCGCGCGAGGGCGGCCGCTTCGCGGAGTGGTCGGCACAGCTGGCCGCGCTGGCGGCGGCGGTCGCCGACCCCCAGCTGAGCCGGCTGATCGGCCACCCGGCAGTGGACCGCGTGACGCTGGCGGAGCTGTTCGGCAAGGCGCTGGAGCGCAGCCTGACTGCGGAAGGCCGCGCACTGCTCAAGCTGCTGGCCGAGAACGGCCGGCTGCGGGCGGCCGGCGCCATCGCTGCACAGTACGAGGCCTTGCGCGCCGAGGCCGAGTCGCGGGTCAACGTCGAGGTGACGTCCGCGGCCCCGGTCGATCCGGTCCAGCGCGACGCGCTGGCGGCCGCGATCAAGAAGCGTCTGAACCGCGACGTGGCGATCGAATGGAAGACCGACGAGTCGCTGGTGGCGGGGGCGGTGATCCGCGCCGGCGACCTGGTGATCGACGGCTCGGTGCGCGGCGAGCTCGAGCGCCTGGCCACGGCGCTCACGCGCTAGACCCCGACAAGCACAGCATTCTTTAAGGAACGGTTCCCATGCAACTCAATCCTTCTGAAATCAGCGACCTGATCAAGAGCCGCATCAAGAACTTCGAGGCGGTCAGCGAGGCGCGCAACACCGGCACGATCGTGAGCCTGCAGGACGGCATCGTCCGCATCCACGGCCTGTCCGACGCGCTGCAGGGCGAGATGCTCGAGTTCCCGGGCAACGTCTTCGGTCTGGCGCTGAACCTGGAGCGCGACTCGGTCGGCGCGGTGGTGCTGGGCGACTACAAGCACCTGAAGGAAGGCGACACGGTCAAGACCACCGGCCGCATCCTGGAAGTGCCGGTGGGCGAAGGCCTGCTCGGACGCGTGGTGAACGCGCTCGGCCAGCCGATCGACGGCAAGGGCGAGATCAAGGCGGCCGGCTACTCGCCGATCGAGAAGGTGGCGCCGGGCGTGATCGCGCGCCAGAGCGTGAGCCAGCCGGTGCAGACCGGCTACAAGGCCATCGACTCGATGGTGCCGATCGGCCGCGGTCAGCGTGAGCTGATCATCGGCGACCGCCAGACCGGCAAGACCGCGCTCGCGGTGGACACCATCATCAATCAGAAGAATTCCGGCATCAAATGTATCTATGTCGCGATCGGCCAGAAGGCCAGCTCGATCGCCAACGTGGTGCGCAAGCTCGAGGAACACGGCGCGATGGCGCACACGATCGTCGTGGCCGCCTCGGCTTCCGAGTCCGCCGCGCTGCAGTTCATCGCGCCGTATTCCGGCTGCTCGATGGGCGAGTACTTCCGTGACAAGGGCGAGGACGCGCTCATCATCTATGACGACCTCACCAAGCAGGCTTGGGCCTACCGCCAGGTCAGCTTGCTGCTGCGCCGCCCGCCGGGCCGCGAGGCCTACCCGGGCGACGTGTTCTACCTGCACTCGCGCCTGCTGGAGCGTTCCGCGCGCGTGAATGCCGACTACGTCGAGAAGATCACCAATGGCAAGGTCAAGGGCAAGACCGGCTCGCTGACCGGCCTGCCGATCATCGAGACCCAGGCCGGCGACGTCTCCGCGTTTGTGCCCACCAACGTCATCTCGATCACCGACGGCCAGATCTTCCTCGAGACCGACCTGTTCAACGCCGGCATCCGCCCGGCCATGAACGCCGGCATCTCGGTGTCGCGCGTCGGCGGCGCCGCGCAGACCAAGGTCATCAAGAAGCTCGGCGGCGGCGTGCGCCTGGCGCTCGCCCAGTACCGCGAGCTGGCGGCCTTCGCGCAGTTCGCCTCCGACCTGGACGAGGCCACCCGCAAGCAGCTCGAGCGCGGTCAGCGCGTCACCGAGCTGATGAAGCAGAAGCAGTACCAGCCGCTGTCGGTCGGGCAGATGGCCGCCTCGCTGTACGCGGTGGAGAAGGGCTACATCGACAAGGTCGAGGTGGCGAAGGTGCTGGCCTGGGAGGCCGGGCTGCACCAGTTCCTGGCCAGCAGCCACAAGGCCGTGCTGGACAAGCTCGACACCGGCGACTGGAACGACGCGCTCGAGGCCGAGCTCAAGGCCGCGATGGACGCCTACGTCAAGCAGTCGGCCATCTGACGATGGTCGACGGGAATCGAGAATCGGCAATGGGGAATCGTAGAAGCGGGAAGCGGGCTCGGAAGGCTGTTCCGATTCCCGATTCCCGATTCCCGATTCCCGGAGCGTAGCGAATATGGCCGGCGCAAAGGAAATCCGCACCAAGATCAAGAGCGTGAAGAACACGCAGAAGATCACGCGTGCGATGGAAAAGGTGGCGATGTCCAAGATGCGCAAGGCCACCGAGCGCATGGCGGCCGCGCGCCCCTACGCCGAGAAGATCCGGCGCACGCTCGGGCACCTGGCGCAGGCCAACCTCGAGTACAAGCACCCGTTCACCATCGAACGCGAGGTCAAGCGCGTCGCGTTCCTGGTGGTGTCCACCGACCGCGGCCTGTGCGGCGGCCTGAACATGAACGTGTTCCGCGCCACGGTGCGCGCCGTGCGCGAGTGGAAGGACCAGGGCGTCGAGGCCGATTTCGTGGTCATCGGCAACAAGGGCCTGTCGTTCTTCAAGCGCGTCGGCGGCAAGGTGCTGGCGCAGGCCTCGCACCTCGGCGACCGCCCGCACATGGAGGCGCTCCTGGGCAGCATCAAGGTGCTGTCGGACGCCTACCGCAACGGCGAGGTGGACCGCGTGTTCCTGGTGTCCTCGCAGTTCGTGAACACCATGACGCAGAAGCCGCTCATCCGGCAGCTGCTGCCGGTCGAGCCGGTCAAGAGCGAGGGGCTGCTGGACCTGTGGGACTACATCTACGAGCCCGAGTCCACCGTGCTGCTCGACACCGTGCTGCAGCGCTACGTCGAATCGCAGGTGTACCAGGCGGTGATCGAGAACGTGGCCTGCGAGATGTCGGCGCGCATGGTGGCGATGAAGTCGGCCAGCGACAACGCCGGCAAGATCATCAACCAGCTGCAGCTGGCCTACAACAAGGCGCGCCAGGCCAACATCACCAAGGAGCTGGCGGAAATCGTCGGCGGCGCCGCGGCGGTTTGAGAATTCAGGGTAGGAGCGGCTTTAGCCGCGACCAGTCGGGGCTGAAGCTCCTCCTACAGAAACGGGTTTTGAATACGGGTTGAGGACAGAACATGAGCTCCGGAAAAATTGTTCAGATCATCGGCGCGGTCGTGGACGTGGAATTCCCGCGCGATGCCATCCCCAAGGTCTATGACGCGCTCAAGATCCAGGGCTCGCCGCTGACGCTGGAAGTCCAGCAGCAGCTCGGCGACGGCGTGGTGCGCACCATCGCGCTGGGATCAAGCGAGGGCCTCAAGCGCAACATGACCGTGACCAACACCGGCGCGCCGATCTCGGTGCCGGTGGGCAAGGCCACCCTGGGCCGCATCATGGACGTGCTCGGCAACCCGATCGACGAGCAGGGCGAGGTCAAGTCCGAGTCGCGCTGGGAGATCCACCGCAAGGCCCCGTCCTACGAGGACCAGGCAGGCTCCACCGAGCTGCTGGAGACCGGCATCAAGGTCATCGACCTTTTGTGCCCGTTCGCCAAGGGCGGCAAGGTCGGGCTGTTCGGCGGTGCCGGCGTGGGCAAGACCGTGAACATGATGGAGCTGATCAACAACATCGCCAAGGAGCACAGCGGCCTGTCGGTGTTCGCCGGCGTGGGCGAGCGCACCCGCTAGGGCAACGACTTCTATCACGAGATGATGGAGTCCAAGGTGCTCGACAAGGTGGCGATGGTGTACGGCCAGATGAACGAGCCGCCGGGCAACCGCCTGCGCGTGGCGCTGACCGGCCTGACCATGGCCGAGTTCTTCCGCGACGAAGGCCGCGACGTGCTGCTGTTCATCGACAACATCTACCGCTACACCCTGGCCGGCACCGAGGTGTCCGCGCTGCTCGGCCGCATGCCCTCGGCGGTGGGCTACCAGCCGACCCTGGCCGAGGAAATGGGCGTGCTGCAGGAGCGCATCACCTCCACCAAGAAGGGCTCGATCACCTCGGTGCAGGCGGTGTACGTGCCCGCGGACGACCTCACCGACCCGTCGCCGGCCACCACCTTCGCGCACCTGGACGCCACCGTGGTGCTGTCGCGCGACATCGCCGCGCTGGGCATCTACCCCGCCGTGGACCCGCTGGACTCGACCAGCCGCCAGCTCGACCCGAACGTGATCGGCGCCGACCACTACAACACCGCGCGCGACGTGCAGGGCGTGCTGCAGCGCTACAAGGAGCTGAAGGACATCATCGCCATCCTGGGCATGGACGAGCTGTCCGAGGACGACAAGCGCATCGTGGCGCGCGCGCGCAAGATCCAGCGCTTCCTGTCGCAGCCGTTCCACGTGGCCGAGGTGTTCACCGGTTCGCCGGGCAAGTACGTGCCGCTCAAGGAGACCATCCGCAGCTTCCGCGGCATCGTGGACGGCGAGTACGACCACCTGCCGGAGCAGGCCTTCTACATGGTCGGCACCATCGACGAAGCGGTCGAGAAGGCGAAGAAGCTCTGATCGGGTTTAAGATCAACGGGTGGACAAAGACGTGAAACTGCAGGTTGACATCGTCAGCGCCGAAGGCCACATCCACAGCGGTGAGGCCACGATGGTGTTCGCCCCGGCGGTGATGGGCGAGGTCGGCATCGCGCCGCGCCACGCACCCTTGCTGACCACGCTCAAGCCCGGCACCGTGCGCGTGCAGTCGCCGGAGGGCGAAGAACTGTCGTTCTTCGTCGGTGGCGGCATCCTCGAGGTGCAGCCGCATCTGGTCACCGTGCTGGCCGATACCGCGCTGCGCGCCAAGGACGCCGACGAGGCCGCTGCGCTCAAGGCTAAGCAGGACGCCGAGGAACGTCTCGGCCAGGCCAAGAGCGACATGGACGTGGCCCGCGCCCAGGCCGAACTGGCCGAGGCCGCTGCGCGCCTGGCCTTCGTGAAGAAGCTCAAGAACGTCACCCGCGGCTAGTGATCGGCGGCTTTACCTCTCCCTTGCGGGCGAGGCTTCCAGATTTCTACCCCTCGCACCTGCGGGTGAGGCCCCCAGGTTTTGCCCCCTCCCCCCTTGCGGGGGAGGGCAGGGGTGGGGGGTAATACGCAGTCATGAAGCGCCCGCCCCCAACCCAGCCCACCCCCCTGAAGGGGCAGGGTGGAAGAAACCCCCCGCTGCACGTCGTGATCCTGGCCGCCGGCCAGGGTACCCGCATGCGCTCGAGCCTGCCCAAGGTGCTACATGCGGTCGGCGGCAAGCCCATGCTCGGTCACGTGCTCGACACCGCACAGGCGCTCGAGGCCGCCGCGGTGCACGTGGTGCACGGGCATGGCGCGGAACAGGTGCGCGAATGCTTCGAAGGCCGCGAGCTGCGCTGGGTATTGCAGGCCCAGCAGCTCGGCACCGCCCATGCCCTGCAGCAGGCCATGCCGGACATTCCCGACGAGGCCACCGTGCTGGTGCTGTACGGTGACGTGCCGCTGGTCCGCGCCGAGATCCTGCAGCCGGCGGTCGCCGCCGGCGCACGAGCCCTGGCGCTGGTCACGGCCGTGCTCGCCGACCCGAAGGGCTATGGCCGCATCCTGCGCGACAGGAAGGGCGGCGTGCGCGGCATCGTCGAGGAGAACGACGCCAGCCCCGCGCAGAAAAAGCTCCGCGAGATCAACACCGGCTTCCTCGCCGCGCCGGCCGGGCGCCTGCGCGGCTGGCTGCAGAAGGTGAAGAACGACAACGTCAAGCGCGAGTACTACCTGACCGACGTCGTGGCGCTGGCGGTGAAGGATCGCGTCCGCATCGTCACGGTGGCGGCGGACGAGCAGGACATTCTCGGCGTCAACGATCGCGCCCAGCTGGCCCAGGTCGAGCGCCTGTTCCAGCAGCGGCAGGCCGAGTGCCTGCTGCGCGCGGGCCTGGCCCTGCGCGACCCGGCGCGCTTCGACCTGCGCGGCGAGCTGGTGTTCGGCCGCGACGCCGCGATCGACGTCAACGTGCTGCTGGAGGGCCGCGTCGTGCTGGGCGAGGGCGTGCGCATCGGCGCCGGCTGCGTGCTGCGCGACTGCGAGATCGGCGACGGCAGCGAAGTCCTGCCGTACAGCGTGCTGCAGGGCGCGAAGATCGGCGCCGGCTGCCAGGTCGGGCCGTTCGCACGGCTGCGCCCGGGCACGGTGCTGGCGGAAGGCGCGCGCGTCGGCAACTTCGTCGAGACCAAGAACGCACGCCTGGGGGCCGGCAGCAAGGCCAATCACCTGAGCTACGTCGGCGACGCCGAGGTCGGCCGCGACGTGAACATCGGCGCCGGCACCATCACCTGCAACTACGACGGCGCCAACAAGCACAAGACCGTCATCGAGGACGGCGCCTTCATCGGCTCCAACACCGCGCTGGTGGCGCCGGTGACCGTTGGCGCCGATGCCACCATTGGCGCCGGCTCCACCGTCACCAGGAACGCACCGGCCGGCCAGCTCACCGTCACGCGCGCCAAGCAGGTCAGCATCGAAGGCTGGAGGCGACCGCGCAAGAAGTAAGCCTCTTTCCCCTCCGGGGGGCGGGGGCTGTCGCTCCATACCCGGTTTACTGCGCGCCTTGGTCTTTCCTTCCGGCGCCCGACGCAAACTGCCCTTTCCGGTTTTTTTGGGAACTTCCGCGCACTTGATCCGGATCAATTCCGCGCATGAGCTTTATGGGGGACAATGCACCGAAGTCCCGGTGAGACTGCGTGCGTAGCACGCGGTGAGACGGGCTGTCCGCACACACGCCCTACAGGCTAGTGCCCGCGCCAGCCCATTATGAGCAGGCATGAACATGATTCATGGCACAGCGCCATTGTCGAGGGGTCGAAGAAAACTGACGGCTCATTCAGGCTTCACGGCTATGCAAAGAAAGAGCCTGTTGCTGACCGCGCGCAGTACCCTGGCCAAGAACCTGCAGCTGGCCCGGACCATCTTCGGCTGGTCGCAGGAAGACCTCGGGCTGGAATGCGGCCTCAAGCGCACCTATATCGGCGCGCTGGAGCGCGGCGAGATCAGCCTCGGCATCGATAACCTGGAAAGGCTGGCGAAGGGCATTGGTGTGCCCACCTACGTCCTGTTGCTGGATTCGGCTGAGGCCTATACCCACCTCAACCGGGCGCTGGAACAACGCAACGACAGCCTGCGCCGGGCGCGCGTCACGCGCCTGAGCCGCTAGTCAGCACCCGGCGTCGTCTGCCGAAAAAAAGAAAGCCCCGCCTGTGACGGCGGGGCGAGAACGAAACCCGAGCTTCCTCTCCGGCAGCTAGGGGCAGGTGCCGCCCAGCGCGCCGATCAGGCCCGGCCCGATGGTCGGGATCGCGCACAGGCCCGAGAGCTGGTCCGGGTCGAGCGGGATGCCGCCGCCACCGCCCGGCGGTGGGCCGCCATTGCAATAGGCGATCGCCTCCGGATCGCCACCCAGGGCCTGCAGCGCCGCCGGCAGGTTGGTGCCGAGCGAAGCCAGGGCCTGCGCCAAGTCGGCCAGCGCCGCCTGGAAGTCGGACGGATCCGGATTCTGCTCCGCCAGCGCCGCCAGCAGCGTGTTCAGGACCGAGTCCGGCCCCTCGACCACGTCATTGCCCAGCGGATCGATGCACTGGACGAAATCCTCCAGCGGCGTGCCCTCGACCACCAGCGCCAGATCGTCCACCAGCGTGGTCACGCTGCACTGCACGCCATCCAGCACGCTCTGCGGATTGGCGACGCAGAAATCGTCCGACCCGCCACCGCCACCGCCGCCGCCTCCGTCGATGATCCGGATCAGATCATCGTCACCATCGCCATCCGCACAGCCGACCAGCAGGCCCGCGACACCCAGCGTCGCGGCCACGAGCAGCCGTTGTCCCCATTTCAGATTCATGTGCCAAGCCCTCACTCAAGCTCCCTCGCCAAAAACCCCAGACTCATGCCGATTGTTGTTTCTGGTCCCCTATTGCGACTCGATCCTGAACTCGACGCGGCGGTTCTGCTCGCGGCCGAAGTCGTTGTCATTGGACGCCACCGGCTGCGACTCGCCATAGCCGGTCGCACGCAGGTTGTCGGCATTCACGCCCTTGCCGATCAGGTACTCCCGCACCGCATCCGCACGCCGCTGCGACAGACTCTGGTTGTATTCGTCCGAACCGTAATTGTCGGTATGCCCGGCAATCTCCACCTTCATGCTCGGCTGCCCCAGCATGGTCTTGACCGCATCCTCCAGAATGGTCTGGGCATTCACCCCCAGCCGCGTGGAGTCGAAGTCGAAGCTCACACCCTTGAGCACGAACACCTGCGGCACCGCGCAGCCGGTCTCGTCCACCTTCAGCCCCGGCATGGTGCCCGGGCACTTGTCCCGGTCGTCCGGCACCCCGTCCCCGTCGGCATCCCCCACCGCCACCGGCGCCGGGGCCGCCACCGCCGGCCGCGACAGGCTCATCTGCAGGCCCAGCCCCGCCACCAGATCGGTCTCGCTCACCCCACCGTCATGCACCAGCCGCAGGTCACCGCGCAGCGCAATGCCGTAGTCGTTGTTGAACGGCTGGGTCAGAAAGCCCACGCCCAGATTGACGTAACCGTTGGTCTCGTCCCCGCCCACCGCGTCCAGGATCTCGTTGTGCGCCAGCCCCAGCCCGCCCACCAGGTAGGGCTGCAGCCCCTCACGGTCCAGGAAGTACAGCGCGTCCCAGCCGATGGCGTAGCGGTAAAAGTCCGAGGCCGCCGAGTCGGTCTCCAGCACGTTCATCGAGAACGACCACTCGTGGTTCCACTTCTCGTCACGCACCGTGCCGTAGAGAAAGTTCAGGCCGGCGCCGTAGTCCACGAAGTCCCGGTCCGTGTCCCGGTAGATGCCCAGCCCGCCGATATACGGCTGCCCGGACTCCACCTGCGCACCCCCAGCACCCTCCTCTGCCACCGCCTCGGCCGACCCCGCCTCCTCCTGGGCGAAGGCCGTGCCGC
>DATLYR010000203.1 GCA_035574475.1 Nevskiales bacterium
ACCGCCACCAGTACCTCGCCCGGCCCCGGGATGGGGTCCGGGCCGGACTCCAGCCGCAATCGCGCGTAGCCGCCGGGCCGATGGATGACAATCCTGCGCATGGTTCATGCGGCGTTCAGCCGCGGCTGTTAAGTTCCGATCTGGGTGGCGGCCCGCGCGGGCCATGGCATAAAGTGACTCTCCACGAGGCAAGAGGCAGATGCAAGTGAAACCCACATCATCGGTTCTGGCCGGCCTGCTGCTGGCGGGCGCGGGGCTGCTGCCGGCCGTGCTGGCCGCCGAGGAGACGGACGCGCCGCCTGACGAGGTTTCCGCCGAAGAGGCCGAGGCGCGTGAGCAGGTGCGCCGCGAACTGGAGCAGAAGGAAGCCGCGCGCGCACAGGCCCGACAGCAGATCTGCGACCAGGCGCGCGCGGAACTGCAGCGGATGGGCGATCTGCCGCCGCGTCGCTTCATGTACACCAACGAGCAGGGCGAGGTGGTGCGCATGAGCGAGGAAGAGCACCGCGCGCACTTGGACAGACTACGCGCGGCCGAAGCCGAGAACTGCCGGTAATCACGGCAGTCAAACGCAACGCGATATACTTGACTTTGTGTCGCACCAGGCGATTGCCGAGGTACCGATCATGAACAGGACATTCCGCATCCAGTCGACACTGACCGGTCTTGCGCTGCTGCTGATGCTGTGCGCCCTGCCGGCGCGCGCCGAGTGCACGCGCGAGGACACCTTCACCAAGAACGAGATTACGCAGAAGGCCGAGGCCTTCTTCGGCGCGATGACCGAAGGCCTGGCGACCGTGATCGAGAAGGTCTTCAAGGAGCAGGGGCGACCCAACGCCTACATCGCCGGTACCGAGGCCAGCGGCGCCATCGGCGTGGGCCTGCGCTACGGAGAAGGCACGCTGTTCCACAAGTGCGCCGGCAGCCGCAAGGTGTACTGGCAGGGGCCCTCGGTCGGCTGGGATGTGGGCGCGAACGCGTCCAAGACCTTCGTGCTGATCTACAACCTCAAGGACCAGGATGCGCTGTTCCAGCGCTTCCCCGGCGTGGAAGGCACGTTCTACTACGTCGCGGGCGTGGGCGTGAATTACCAGCGCAGCGGCAACATCACGCTGGCGCCGATCCGCACCGGCGTGGGCCTGCGCGCAGGCGCCAACATCGGCTACCTGCACTATACGCGCAAGCACTCCTGGCTACCCCTGTAAGCCGTAAATAACCTGCTGCACACCGGCATCTCGGGCTTGCGCGCTGCTCGCAATCCTCATTGACTGACGTGTCAACTCCGGTTGCGGCGCTGCGGGCGCGCCCGACCTGAGCGCCGAAGCGTGGGACGAGGGGCCCCGCTGAGCGGGGATCGTCCAGCGTAGGCGATCATGAGTCGCGGAGTTCGGCGCTTATACAGCCGCTTCGGGGTTGCATCCACAGGCTATGCCTGTGGAGCCTGCGCCGCCCTTCGCGGCTGTGTTCGCAACGGTTCTTTACGGCTTACCGACCCGTACCCGCACGCGGGTACTCAATCGTGGTCGAAGAGCTTGTCCTGGGCGCGGCGGCCGCGGCCCTTGCGGCGCGGGTTTTCCTCGTAGCGGATCGAATCGCGCTTTTCGTGACCGGAGCGCCGCTCGCCGATGCGGCGATCGGCGACCAGCTGGAAGCGGCAGCGGCACTGTAGGCGCCGGTCGCAGTTCTCCAGCGGTAGTGCCGGCGCGTAGGTCTTGTCGAAGCGATGGCTTTGCAGCTGCCGCGCGGCCTCGCAGCAGCCCTCCGGCGGGACCACGATCTGCAGCATGTTGCCGCGCGGCTGCGTCACGGTGCCCTGGGGTCTGACAGCCTTGGCGGGTTTGCGGCGGAACAGCATGAGCGCCACCGCGGCTCCCACCACCAGCAGTATTCCGACCAGCCAGGCGTCCGACATGCGCGGTCTCCGGGTTTTCCCGGATTGTATGCCGCGATGTCCGGAAAAGCATCCTGCCCGCCTCGCGGTCGCAGGCGGGCTTTCGTTGCCCCGGGCGGCCGGCATTGGTTAGCATGAGCCCTTCTCACGAATAGATGCCTCGGTTCCGCGCGCGGGACCGGCAAGGTTGTTTTCTCAGGTCATGCGGTTCGGACTCTGTTTGCTGCTGGGACTGCTGACGCTGGTTACGCCCGGTTTCGTGCGGGCCGCCACCGCCGATTTCCCCCGACCGCCGACGCTGGAGCCGCGCATCGCGTTCTGGCGCCAGATCTTCGTCGAATACTCCGAATACCAGGTGGTACTGCACGATGCCCGCTACCCCTGGAAGGTCATCAAGGTGCTGGATTTCCGGCCGCTCAAGCAAAGCGGCGCGTCGGCCGCTGCGATCGAGCAGACCATGCGCGCGACCGAGAAGCGCGAGCGGGTGGTCATTGACCGCATGTTCGACCGGTTGCACAAGATGCGCGACCACCCGCAGTCGCTCAGCGCCGACGAGCGCCGGCTGTGGAAGCTGTATGCCGACCAGCGTGCGCCCAACCGTTTCCTGGCCGCGCGCGGGCGTGTGCGCGCCCAGCGCGGCTTGCGCGAGCATTTCACGCGTGCGGTCACCGTGTCGGGCCGTTACCTGCCGCATATGGAGCGGATCTTTCGCGATGCCGGTCTGCCGGTCGAGCTGACGCGGCTGCCGTTCGTGGAGTCGAGCTTCAATGTCGAGGCCTACTCCAAGGTCGGCGCCGCGGGCATATGGCAGATCATGCCGGCGACCGCGCGCCACTACATGCGTTTGAACGAAGTGGTGGACGATCGCCGCGACCCGCTGTTCTCCACCGAGGCGGCGGCCCGACACCTGGCGGAAGATTATCGTGTGCTGAAATCCTGGCCACTGGCGGTCACCGCCTACAACCATGGCCGCGGCGGCCTCGTGAAGGGGATGAAGAAGCTGGGCACGCGCAATCTGACCGACCTGATCGAGCGTTACGAGGCACCCAATTTCGGCTTCGCCTCCAAGAATTTCTATGCTTCCTTTCTGGCCGCCCTCGATGCCCACCGCGATTACCGACGCTACCTGGGCGAACTGCCGGTGGAACCGCCGCTGGTTTTCTCCGAATACGTGACACAGCACTACGTCAGTTACCACGCGCTGCAGCGCATCTCGGGCCTGACGCCGGAAAAGTTCCGCCTGCTGAACCCCGCCTACAACCCGCAAGTGATCGAGGGCAAGCTGCTGGTGCCGCCGCGTCATCGCATCCGCATCCCGGCCGGCACCCGCCAGGTGTTCGCGGCGCGCTACCGTGCGCTGGGACCCGGCGAGCTCGCCTATGCGCAGAAGCGTTACTTTCAGGAGCACAAGGTGGCGCGCGGCCAGTCCTTGGGCGGGCTTGCGCGCTTGTACGGTGTGAGCGTGCGGGACATCCAGATCGCCAACAAGCTCGGCAGCAACAGCCGTATCCGGGTCGGCCAGGTGCTGAAGATCCCGCCGCGGGCCGAAGCCCGCACGGCCACGGCAGCCCCCGCGAATCCGTCACCCGGCAGTGCGGCGACTGTGCGGCATGTGGTCGCCAAGGGCCAGACGCTCGAGGTGATCGCGCGCCGTTACAACACCACCGTCAAGGCGCTGATGGCGGCCAATAACCTCGATGACCCGCGCCGCCTGCGCGCGGGACAGATCCTGGTCATTCCCTCGAACTGAACGAACGGTCAGGCGCAGGCTGCAAGCCGACGCTGGCTCACTCATACTTGAGCCATGCTCGAGTGGACCGGACTGAGCTTCGGCGCCGCACCCGCGGCCAGCCTGCCCGCCAGCTATCACGGCGGCCTGGTGCTGCTGTCGGTGCTGGTGGCGATGGCGGCGTCCTATACCGCGCTGGACATGGCCAGCCGGGTCAGCCAGAGCCAGGGCCGCGCCGCGCGCCTGTGGCTGATCGGCGGCGCCTTCGCCATGGGCGCCGGCATCTGGTCCATGCATTTCGTCGGCATGCTGGCGTTCTCGCTGCCGATCCGCATGGCCTACGATTTCGGCATCACGCTGGCCTCCCTGCTGGTGGCCATCGCGATCTCCGGTTTCGCGCTGCGGGTGGTGAGCCGGCCGACGCTGCCGGCGCGTACCCTGCTGATCGGTGGCCTGTTCATGGGGCTGGGCATCTGCGCCATGCATTACACCGGCATGGCGGCCATGCGCATGGCACCGCCGATCCGCTACGACCCCTGGCTGTTCGCGGCCTCCGTGCTGATCGCGGTCGGCGCGTCCATCGTGGCCCTGTGGCTGGCCTTTACGCTGCGCGCGCGCATGACGACGCGCGCCCTGCTGGCCAAGGTGTTAGCGGCGGTGGTCATGGGCCTGGCCATCAGCGGCATGCATTACACCGGCATGGCGGCGGCGAATTTCGAGGCCGGCAGCGTGTGCCGTGCGCTCGGGCCGGCGGTACTGGCCGATGTCACGCTGGGTTTCGCCATCGGCGTCGTGGCCCTGGCGCTGCTGCTGGTGACGCTGATGGCCTCGCTGTTCGACGCACGCCTGACGGGGCACATGGCGCAGATGCTGCGACAGGTCGAGCAGGCCAATCAGGATCTGAAGACCAGTATCGAGCTGACCCGGTCGGTGATCGATACCGCCTTCGACGCCTATATCGCGATGGACTCCGAAGGCCGCGTGCTGGACTGGAACCGGCAGGCCGAACTCACCTTCGGCTATACCCGCGAGCAGGTGCTGGGCCGGCCACTCGCGGACCTGATCATTCCGCAGCAGCATCGCGCGGCGCATTGGCAGGGCCTCAAGCGCTACCTGGAAACCGGCGAGGGGCCGGTACTCAATCAGCGCATCGAGATCAACGCCCTGCACCGCGACGGCCATGAGTTCCCGGTGGAGATGTCCGTCTGGGTGACGCAGACCGGCGGTACGCCGCGCTTCAATGCCTTCCTGCACGACATCAGCGAGCGCAAGCGCATGGCCGAGGAACTGCAACGCTCCAATCGCGAGCTGGAACAGTTCGCCTATGTGGCGTCGCACGACCTGCAGGCGCCGCTGCGCGCCGTGGCCGGTTTCGTGCAGCTGCTGCAGGACAAGTACCGCGGGCGACTCGATGCCGACGCGGACGAGTACATCGGTCATATCGTCACTGCCACCCACAGCATGCGTCAGCTGATCCAGGCCCTGCTGGAACTGGGCCGGATCGGCAGGAAGGACCTGGAGTTCCGCAGGGTCGCGCTGCAACAGCTGCTGGACGAGGCGCGCCAGCGCCTTCAGGCGGTGATCGAGGAGCGCGCAGCGGTGATCCGCTGCGAGCCGCCCCTGCCGGAAGTGGTGGTGGATCCGGTGCTGACGGTGCAGCTGCTGCAGAATCTGCTCAGCAACGCCATCAAGTTCCAGCCCGGGCAGCGCCCGGAGGTGCAGATCAGGGCGCAGCGCAGCGAGGGCGAATGGATCGTGGCCGTGCGCGACCACGGCATCGGTATCGAGCCCAGGCACTTCGAGCGCATTTTCCGCATCTTCCAGCGCCTGCACACCGCCGATGAATACGAGGGTAGCGGGGTGGGCCTGGCCATCTGCGAGAAGATCGTGCAGCTGCATGGTGGCCGCATCTGGGTCGAGTCCGAGGCCGGCAAGGGCTCGACCTTTTACTTTTCGATCCCGGACCGTCAGCTCGCCCAGGCGGCGTGAGAGTCGCGCCGGCTCAGGCGCAGCTAGGCGCGCAGCTCGACGCCATGCGCCGTGAAATCGTCGCTCAGGATCTCGAACGCCGCGCGATGCGCGGTCGTCAGGATTTGTGTATTCCCGCCGCGCCGTTCGGCGAGGGTCAGCTCGCAGGCGGCGAGCTTGGAGTTCAAGCAGCATTTGTCGCCGCCCGGCGGGTTGTAATAGCGCAGGCCGACGAAGAACTCGCGCGGCGCGTGGATACGCCCCACGATGCGCACGGCATCGTCCTCGGCGGTGAAGTGCCAGTCGAAGTAACCGAAGCGCCCGCGGTTACGCAGCGCGCGGCCCAGGCCGTTGAGCGCGTATTCACGGCCGTCGTGACGCAGCACCAGCGGCGTCATCCATGGCGTCCACAGCGGCCCGAGCCGGATGCGCGCGGTGGCGATCTCGAGAAAACTGTCCGGCGCGTTGTCAAAGCCCGCCACCTGACCGTAGGCGTAGTGGTCGGTGTGCTGGCTGCCCCAGTTGTGGTTCTGGCTGCCGACCCAGCTGTCGATGCGCATCCGTTCGCCGTTGACGCGCAGCTGACCGTTGAACACCGCCAGCGGCAGGCCGACCAGGCTCTTGGCCCTGGGCAGCGGCTTGTCGTAGAGCGCCTGCGGCA
>DATLYR010000204.1 GCA_035574475.1 Nevskiales bacterium
CGGACAGCACCGCGGCCGGAGTCGCGCCCGCCCAGGCGCCTGCACCCGCCCCGACCCCGTCAGCGAGCAAACCCGCGAGCAGCAAGCCGGCCCGCAGCGAAACTCAGCTGGCTGCGGCCAACACCCAACCGGTGTGCACCGACTGCGGCACCATCACAGGCATCGAGAAAAAGACCCAGGAAGGCGAAGGCACCGGCGTGGGTGCCGTGACCGGCGCGGTCATCGGCGGCGTGGCCGGCCGCGAGATCGTCAAGGGCGACCGCGACAAACGCAATATCGCCGGCTTGGTGGGTGCCGTAGCCGGCGGTTACGCCGGGCACAAGATCGAGGAGAAGGCGCGCAGCAGCACCTACTACCTGGTGTCGGTACGCATGGAGGCCGACGAGCGCATCGAAACGGTCAAGCTCGAATCCGCCGAGGGTTGGGCGGTGGGCGACAAGGTGCGCATCCAGGACGGGAAACTCGTCCGCCGCTGATCGCCGCGCTTTCCGGTTCTGGCGTGTCGGCCCTGCACGCGTGGGCGCAGGGCCGGCATATTACCCCCGTGGCCGGCTGAGCAGGCGGCGGATGCGCTGCTGCACGCCGACCGACAGGTAGCGCATGGCCTGCTCCGCCATGCGCTGCAGCTGTGGGTCGATGGCAAGACAGCGATCGCCGGATACCGGGTCAGGGCGCAACAGGTTCTGCCGCTTGAGGCTGTCGATATAGCTGCTGAACAGCGCCTTGTCGAAGAACTCCGGGGCCCGGCGCCCCGACAGCACCGCCATGCGCTGCGCCATCAGGTGGCATTGCTGCTCGAACTCGCCGCGCTCGATAAAGCCACGCGGCAGGTTCTCGGCCAGCAGCACCGTGGTCATGCAGTAGCGCTCCAGCGACTCGCGCATGACGTTGGCCAGGCCCATCAGGCTGCCGAACTCGGCGCTGGTCACCGGCGGGCGGCGCAGCAGGCTACCGGTGACGTCGCGTTCCAGCAGCCGACGATCCACCAGCGCGCCCACCATGCCGCGCACGGCGGCCTCGGTTTCCTTGTCGCGCCAGCGCAGGAACAGCTCGCGTCGCAGCACCGGGTACAGCTCGCAGCAGGCCTCGACCAGCTCGGTTTCCGCGACCGCCTCGCGCTGCTGGAAGTGGCTGGCGATCAGCGACGGTAGCGCCAGCAGGTGCAGGACGCTGTTGCGGTAGTAGGTCAGCAGCACGGCATCGCGCCCCTCGGCGGCGATCATGTCGCCCCAGGGATGCTGGATACGGGTCAGGCGCGCAATCTTCTCGGCATAGGCGAGCACGCCGGCACCGTCCAGGTCCGGCACCCACACGTCCTCGCTGTAGGGATGCGTCCGGAGCAGTCCGAGCCAGCTGTCCATCTGCTCGCACAGCTCGTCCTCGGCCAGGGTCTGCTGCGGGCTGGCCAGCAGCGCCGTCGCCACCAGGCCCACCGGGCTCAGCGCGGCCGCGCTGTTGATGCGCGCCATGACCTCGTAGGACAGCGTGACCACGAACTCGCTGAACCATGCCGGCCATTCGCCCGGCGGGCAGGCGGCCAGATCGGCGCGCCAGCCGGGCTGGCGCGCGTCGAGGAACTGCGCCAGCGCCAGCGGCTCACCGAAGGAGATGTAACTCTTGCCGAAGGCCATGCGCACCACGCGCGTGGCGCGGATCAGATCGCCGACCGATTCGTTTTTCTTGGCCTGGCTGCCGCGCAGCTCCTTGAAGTAGCTGCCGACCTCCATGACCTTGTCGTAGCCGGTATAGACCGGCACCAGCACGATCGACTGATCCGGGTTCCGTAAAAAGCTCTGCACCGCCATGCTGAGCATGCCGGTTTTGGGCGTGAGCAGGCGGCCGGTGCGGCTGCGTCCGCCCTCGGGGAAGAACTGCATGGAATAGCCGCGCGACATCAGCCAGTCCACGTAGGCGCGGAACACAGCGGAGTACAGCTTGTTGCCGCCGAATTTGCGCCGCAGGTAGAAGCCACCCAGCCGCCGGATCAGCCCGCCCACCGGCCAGAAGTTGAGGTTGATGCCGGCGGCGACATGCGGCGGCACCAGCCCTTGCTGGTACAGCACGTAGGACACCAGCAGGTAGTCCATGTGGCTGCGGTGCGCCGGCAGGTAGACCACACCATGCTGGTGCGCGAACGCGCGCAGGCGTTCGGCATGGTGCACCTGGATGCCGTCGAAGATGCGGTTCCACAGCCAGGTCAGCACGCGCACCACGAAGCTGATCGCCGCGTTGTTGTAATCGGCCGCGATCTCGTCGGCGTAGTTCCAGGCACGCTCCTCGGCCTGCTCGAAGCTGATGCGCTCCGCCGCGGCCTCGAGGCGAATGGCCTCGCGCACACTGGGCATGGCGATGACGTGACTCAGCACCTGCGCGCGATTGATCAGGTTGGGGCCGAGCGTGGCCGCGCGCTGGCGGCGGAAGTGCACGCGCAGCACACGCACCAGCTTGCGTGTCGCCGCCTGCGGCTCGAGATCCTGGGCCATGAAGGCCTGGAACGAAATCGGTCGGCCGAAGCTGACGAAGGTATTGCGGCCGTTGAACAGGATGATGAACAGCTTGCGCAGCGGACCCGCGCGCAGGCTGTCGGAAAAGATGATCTTCAGCAACGAGGTTTCCTGGCCGGGGTTGCGCCCCCAGAACACCGACACCGGCACCAGCTGCACCTCGTAATCGCGATCGACGATCGCCTGCGTCACCAGCCGCCGGATCTCGACCGGGTTGCCGTAGCGGCGCTGCATGCCTCGCCCTTCCAGCCGCGGCAAGGCTACCAGCCCGGCGCGACCGGGCTTGGGCATGTCGCGGTAGCCGCCGCGCGGCGGCGGCAGCCCGTGCAGGCGGCAGGTTTCCTCGAGCACGAACTGATCGGCGATGCTGCGCGCGGCCAGCACGTAGCAGACCGGGCGCGTGGGGTCCAGGCCCAGTTCCTGCGGCAGTCCGCTCGGCGCCACGCGGGTTTGGACCCAGGCCAGCAGGGGACGGCGCAGCAGGCTCGCCAGCACAAACAGCAGTCCGGACAGTAGGCGCATGATCGTTATCGGCTCCCCGCGCGGATTGTGTCACAAAGGCGCCGGGGATGGCGTATTCTGGCCCGGTTCTCATACGCGGTGAACATGGACACGCACGGCACCGACGGCCGCATCGCCCGCTACGCCCGCCTCTCGCCCGATACCGTGCTGGACGCGGTCGAGGCGCGCGGCTTTGCCTGCGATGGGCAGCTGCTCGCGCTCAACAGCTACGAGAATCGCGTCTACCAGGTCGGACTCGTGGACGGTCGCAGGCTCATCGCCAAGTTCTATCGGCCACTGCGCTGGTCCGACGCCGCCATCCTGGAGGAGCACCGCTACACGCTGGCGCTGGCCGCGGCCGAGCTGCCGGTGGCCGCACCGCTGGACTGTGGCGGCGCAACCCTGCTGCAGCATGCGGGTTATCGCTATGCGCTATACCCGCGGCTTACCGGTCGCGCGCCGGAGCTGGACCGTCCCGAGACCCTGCACCAGCTCGGGCGCCTGTTGGCGCGGATACACAACATCGGCGCGCTGGAGCCTTTCCGCGAGCGGCCGGTACTGAGCATGGCGGAATTCGGCGAGGCGCCGGTGCGCTTCCTGCTGGAGGGCGGCTGGCTGCCTGCGGAATTGCGCCCGGCGTACGAAACGCTGACGCGCGACCTGCTGGCCGGCATCCGCGCCTGCTTTGCGCACGCGGGCCAGCCGCGCAGCTTGCGGCTGCATGGCGACTGTCATGCAGGCAATGTGCTGTGGGCAGCGGACGGCCCCTGGCTGGTGGACTTCGATGACGCGCGTCAGGGCCCGGCCATCCAGGACCTGTGGATGTTCCTGTCGGGCGACCGCGACTACCTGCGCGCGCGGCTGGGCGAGCTGCTGGAAGGCTACAGCGCGTTCCGCCGCTTCGATGCGCGTGAACTGCATCTGGTCGAGGCGCTGCGCAGTCTGCGCATGCTGCACCACGCGGCCTGGCTGGCGCGGCGCTGGGACGATCCCGCCTTTCCCCGCGCCTTTCCCTGGTTCAATACCACCCGCTTCTGGCAGGAACACATCCTGTCATTACGCGAGCAGCTGGCCCTGCTGCAGGAACCGCCACTTTCGCTCTGAAAAGCCAAAGCCTCCGGCAGTCGCCTGCCGGAGGCTTTGGTATCGAATGCCTGAAACTATTTCTCGACGCCGAGCAGTTCGACCTCGAACACCAGCGCCGCGTTGGGGCCGATCTTCGGGCCGGCACCGCGCTCGCCGTAGCCGAGCTCGGGCGGGATGAACAGCTTGTACTTGCTGCCGACGGTCATCAGCTGCAGGCCCTCGGTCCAGCCGGGAATCACGGCGTTGAGCGGGAAAGTCGCCGGCTGGCCACGCTCATAGGAGCTGTCGAAGGTCGTGCCATCCAGCAACGTGCCCTTGTAGTGCACGCTGACGCGATCGGTGGCCTTGGGCTTCTCGCCCTTGCCCTCGGTGATGACCTGGTACTGCAGGCCGCTTTTCGTGGTCTTGACGCCTTCCTTCTTGCCGTTCTCGGCGAAGAACTTCTTGGCTGCATCCAGGTTGGTGCTGGCGGCGACCTTTTGCTTCTCTTCCTGCTCTTTCTGGATCTTCTGCGAGAAGGCGGTCATGACCTCGACCACCTGTTCCTGCGTCAGCAGGGTTTCCTTGTCGTCGAGCACATCCTGCACACCCTGGCGCAGCGCGGCCACGTCGATCTCGGTATCCAGGCGCTTGAGCGAACGGCCGATGTCCATACCGATCGCGTAGCTGAATTTCTCGGTGTCGGTCTTGAGCTCCGACTTGCCGCCCTTGTCGCAAGCGGTCAGCGTGAGGGCCAGGCCGAGGCCCAGGGTGGATAGCAACAGCTTGTTCATGAATGAATATCCTCGCGGCGCCGGAAGCCCGACAGGCGGGCGCCGAAACTTCAGGTATGTGTGGTATGCGGTACGGCCATGCCCAACGGTGCGGGCTTGGACCGCACCGGCAGCTTAGCACGAAGCCGGCCCGGCCGGTTATGGTTCGTAGGACCGGTCCATACCCCCGTCCTGCGCGTCCCGGATACGGGCCGCGCGCCGCTCCAGATAGGCGCCACGCACGAAGAGGTAGGGGTCGAAGGCGTCCTCGATCAGCTTGTCGGCGCCCAGGAACTCGGCGCGCTTGTCCACGGCGTACACGACCGTCGCCGCGAGCTGCACGTCATCCGAGGCGTGCGACAGCGGGTTGAGCTGGGCGTCGAGCAGCCGGCCGACGAAGTCGCGGTTGGTGGCGGGGCCGTAGAACGGCAACACCAGATACCAGCCCGGCCCGATGCCCCAGATGCCGAAGGTCTGGCCGAAGTCCTCGTGATGCCGCTCCAGTCCCAGCGGCGTGGCGACGTCGAAAATGCCGACCAGGCCGATGGTGGTATTGACGAGGAAGCGGCCGATGTCGGACACCCCGCGTCGCGGCTTGCCCTGCAGGAAATTGTTGATCGCCACGCGGGGGTAGAACAGGTTGGCGAAAAAATTGTTGACGCCCTTGCGCGCCGGCCCCGGCACCACCGCCACATAACCCCTGGCCGCAGGCCGCAGCGCGTATTTGTCCAGCTTATCGTTGAAGCTGAACACGACCCGGTTGACCGGCTCGAGCGGGTCCAGCGGATCGTCGGGCGGGCTGTGGGCGCAGCCGGCGAGCAGCAGAAGGCAACAGACCTGGAACAGGCGCAGCATCGGTATCCCCGGGTTCAGGCGGCTTGGCGCGATTTCTCGCCCCGATAGTAATCGAATATCTCCTGCAGCGTGCGCCGCGGTCTGAAGCCGAAGCGTTCCGCGAACAGCCGGCCGTCGATGATCACCGGGTACTTGAAGTAGTTCACGAGATAGCTCGGGAACGGCAGGCCGGCGACACCGTTCACCAGACTGGCCAGCACCCGCGGCAGCGCCGGCGGCAGGGAGGGCAGGAACAGCCGGTGGCAGCCGGCCAGTTCGAGCGCGTCCTGGTAGGCGATCCAGTCGTCGGGCGCCACGTTGTAGACGCCGCGTTGGTCCTTCTCATAGGCCAGCACCACGGCCTCGGCCAGGTCGTCGACGTGGATGAACTGCATCATCGGCGAGAAGCCGATTAGGCAGGGCGCGACGCGCGAGGCCAGAATCTTGCTGAGGTTGTTCTGCACCCCCGGCCCGACGATGTTGCAGGGACGCAGGATGGTGATGTTCAGCTCCGGATGCTTGTACAGGTAGATGTTACAGAGGTTCTCCAGCTCGACCGAGTCCACCAGCTCGTTGGTCAGGTTGGCCGCCTTCATGGGCGTGCTCTCGTCCAGCAACGCCGGGTTGTTGGCATCCGCGCCATAGACGTAGTGACTGGACAGGATCACTACCTTGCGCACCCCGTACTGCTGCGAGTACTGCAGCAGCCGCTCAGTACCGATGACGTTGGAGTTGTAGCGGCGTGCGCGGTTGAGTTGCGTCGAGCCGATCCGCCCCAGGTGGATCACGCCGGCGAAGCGGTGCTCGCGGAACACGTCCTGGAACTTGCGCTTCTCGAAGTCCACCTCGTAATGGACCACGTCCGGGTCCACGTGCTTGCGCCAGCGGAAGTCCACCCCGACCACGTCGTAGCATTCCTTCAGCCGCTCGATCACGCGCCGACCGAGCGCGCCGCCGGCGCCGGTCACCAGCACCTTGCGCCTTTCGCGTGCCGGCGCCGTGCGCGTCCGCACGCGGCCGTTGCCGGAGGCGCGGCGGCTCACCGGAACACGCCCTTGCGTTCGGCCAGCCCTTTGTCGATCAGCCGGCGGATTTCGTCCTTGACCTGTTCCACGTTCTCCACGACCTGCTCCTCGCTTTCCACCGGGCCCGCAAAACGCATCGGTTCGCCGAAATTCAGGATCACGCGCGCCGGCAGCGGCACCAGCGGCGCGATCGGCACGTAGGGGATGCCGAGCAGCTTCGCCAGCGGGTCGATCGAGCCGAGCGAAGGCATGGTTTCCTCGCAGCCGACCACGCCGACCGGGACGATCGGCGTGTCCTGCTCCATGGCCAGGTGCATGAAGCCGGCGCCGAAGCGCTGCAGCTGGTAGCGCAGCCGGTAGGGCTTGCCCGAGCCGCGCACGCCTTCCGGGAACACGATGACCGCCTCCTCGCGTTTCAGCAGATTCACGCAGTTGAGCGGGTCGCCGACGATGCCGCCGATCTGGTTGAGGACGTTGCCGATCCAGGGCACGGTCGGGAAGAAGCGCTCGATCATGGCCCGGGCCATGCGCGGGCCGTACGGATTGGTGGCCAGGGCGTAGCCGATCAGTACGCCGTCCATCGGCAGCTGGCCGCTGTGGTTGGCGATCACCAGCAATCGCCCCTGCTGCGGGATGTGCTCCAGCCCGTGCGCCTGTACGCGGAAGTATTTTTCATACAGGAAGCGGATGGCGGTCAGCGCCAGCTTGGCCGAATCCGGGTTGAAACCCCAGGGATCGTAGCCCAGCTCGCCGACGTTGACCGGCATGCGGTCGAAGGCCTCGGCGATGTCCGAGGGGACGAACCGCTGCTTGAGATAGTGCCTGAATTTCATGTGTCGACGTCAGTCCCCCGCGCATTCCAGACTACCGGAGTGCCGCCGGACACGCTACTCTCAGCAGCCGCCCCGCGACTGCAACCGCCACCCCCGCACAAGCCCGCATGCCCAAGCAACCGCCGCCCGATGCCCGTTCCGTACAGCTGCTGCCGGTGGATCTGATCCACCCCGGCAGCTACCAGGCGCGCAGGCGCTTCGACCCGGCCGCGCTGGGCGAACTGGCGGCCTCGATCGCGGAATCCGGCGTGGTGCAACCGGTGGTGGTCCGTTCCCGCAGCGGCGGTTATGAACTTCTGGCCGGCGAACGCCGCTGGCGCGCCGCGCAGCTGGCCGGCCTGCACGAGATCCCGGCCATCGTGCGTGACGACCTCGACGAGCGCGAGGCGCTGGTGCTGGGCCTGATCGAAAACCTGCAGCGCGAGTCGCTGTCGCCGATGGAAACCGCGCGCGGCCTGCGCCAGCTCGGCGAGACCTTCGGACTGACCCACGAGGCCATGTCGCAGCGCGTCGGCAAGTCGCGGGTTTACATCACGAATTTTCTGCGCTTGCTGACGCTCAACGAGCGCGTGCAGGAGCTGGTGGACGAAGGCAAGCTGTCGCTCGGCCATGCCAAGGTACTGGCCGGCGTGCCGGCCGAGCGACAGACGCCGCTGGCGCTGGCCACCATCCGCAAGAACCTGTCAGTGCGCGCGCTGGAAAACCTGTACAAGCGCAGCAGCGTGGACCTGTCACTGACGGCGGCCGAACGCCGCAGCCAGCGCGACCTGGCGCGTTTGCAAGAGGCGCTGAGCGCTTATCTCGGCAATCCGGTGGCGATCGAGTACGACGGCGACCGCGGCAAGGGCGAAATCCGCATCCGCTTCCACACGCTCGACGAATTCGAGGGCATCCTCGACAAATGGGGCTTTCGTCGCGACTGAACTACAAGATTTAGTCTGACTGTTTGGTCAGTCGGCGCTCATCGAATGTGACAATTCACAGAAATGCTGGATAAACCTGTGGATAAAACCGGGATCGTGATTCCGAATTCCCGAAAAACAAGGCGCTTGTCCACTGTGACGAAAAAATGACCAGGCCATGACGGCGCGCGACGGCGATTCGCCTTTCAGCGGTCGTCGGCCGACACGGAAACGTCGTCCAGTCCCAGTGCATCGCGCGCCTGCTCATCGGGCAGCTTCTCGACCTGCCTGAGCGTGCGCTCCATCGCGCGCGTGCGGCGCCCGGTCTGCTCGATCGCGCTGCTGGCCAGCTCGAGCTGGCGCTGGACTTTCTCCAGCACCTCGCCGAACTTGGCGAACTCGGTGCGCACCGCGCCGAGGATCTTCCACACCTCGCTGGAGCGCTGCTCGATCGCCAGCGTGCGAAACCCCATGCGCAGGCTGTTGAGCGTCGCCGCCAGCGTGGTCGGCCCGGCCACCACCACGCGGTAGTTCTGCTGCAGCTCAGCGACGAGGCCCGGCTGGCGCAGCACCTCGGCGTACAGTCCTTCCGTCGGCAGGAACAGGATGCCGAAGTCGGTGGTGCGCGGCGGGTTGAGGTACTTGTCGTGGATGTCCCGGGCCGAATTGCGGATCACGCGCAGCAGCCCGTCGCTGGCGCGCCGTACCTCCTCCACGTCCGCGCGCTCGGCCGCGTCCACCAGCCGCTCGTAGTCCTCCTTGGGGAACTTGGAGTCGATCGGCAGCCACACCTCCTCGCCGCCGTCGCCGCGGCCCGGCAGGCGCACCACGAATTCCACGTTGTCGCCGCTGTCCGGCCGGGTCTTGACGTTGCGCAGGTACTGCTCGGGCGTGAGCACCTGCTCGAGGATCGCCGCCAGCTGCACCTCGCCCCAGACGCCGCGCGTCTTGACGTTGGTCAGCACGCGCTTGAGGTCGCCGACGCCGGTGGCCAGGGTCTGCATCTCGCCCAGGCCGCGCTGCACCGCCTCCAGCCGTTCGCTGACCAGCTTGAAGGACTCGCCCAGGCGCTTCTCCAGCGTGCCCTGCAGCTTCTCGTCCACAGTCTGCCGCATCTGCTCGAGCTTCTGCTCGTTGCCTTGGCGCAGCGCCAGCAGCTGGCGGTCCAGGGTTTCGCGCAGGGCGTTGAGGCGATTCTCGTTGGATTCAGTCAGGTGGTGCAGGCGCGTGGACAGGTCCTCGCGCAGCTGGCGCTCGGGGTTGCGCAGCAGCAGCACGAGCTGCAGCACCGCCACGGCCACCAGCAGGATCAGCCCGATCAGCAGCAGGGTTTCAGTCATCGTGCGGGAAGGATGGCATGCCGATCATCGGCTGTCATGCCTGCGCATAGCGGGTCCGATTGCCCGTCGGGCGCGCATCGCGCACCTGCCCGACCGGCTCAGCCCTGCCGTACGCCGAGGATGATGTCGCGCCGGCGCAGGCCCTCCAGCAGCTCGCGCCCGCTTTCGATGACCGTCTCGGTCCTGGAATGTTTTAACTCGGCCGCGACAGTCTGCAACTGCTCGCGACCCCTGCGGTCCGGATGCGCTTCGAGCAGCTGCAGCAGGCGCGCGGTGACGGCATTGACCTCCAGGAAGCCGACCGTGTCACGGCGGTCGCGGTACACCACGATGCAGGTCGGCTGCGGGCCCGGTTCCGTCGGCCGGAAATCCGGTGAGATGCGGTGCACGGGGTAGCGGTAAGCCAGGTTCCAGGCCAGCGGCGAGAGCACCGGCACGCCGTCCAGCAGGTCGCCGGCCGGATCCACCCCGGCGGGGTCGGCTTCCGCTTCGCTGACGGTCAGCGCCAGCTCGACCCACTCGTAATGCGCCAGCTCCAGGAGGAACGGCGGATCCTCCGGCTGCGGCGCGCGCTCGTCCTGCAGGTAGTGCAGGAACTCCTCGGCGATGCGGTGGAAGAACGGCGTGTGCGCGCGGTGGCGCGCGAAGTAGTCGCGGATCATGCGCTGCCAGGCGCCGTCCTCGTACAGGCGGCGCAGCACGGGGAAGGCGTTTGCGATGAAACCCTCGACGTTGTTGTAGAACAGCTCGCGGTAGATCTTCATGCGCCGGTCTTCGACGTCCGGCGGCGCGGGATTCCGCGCCGGATCCCGCAGGTGGGCGGCAAAGGCGTATTGCACGCGCTGGAACTCGTGCATACCCCCTCCCCTAACCCCTCCCCACGCGGGGGGCGGGGAACGCATCAGTTTCCTGTCCCTGACAGGAATGCTTCGCCTGCAGCCGCCCGATCGCCGCCACCTCGCGCAACAGCTCCGCCAGCGGCGGGATGTTGAAATCGCGTTCCAGCAGTGTGGGGAATACGCCGAAATGCGCGTAGGCGGCATCGAGCAGCTGCCAGACCGGATCGCAGACCGGCGCGGCATGCGTGTCCACGCGCAGGTCCTCGGCCTCGACGTAATGCCCGGCGACATGCGCATAAACGATGCGCTCGCGCGGCAGCGCCTTGAGGAAGGCCAGCGGGTCGTAGCGGTGGTTGATACTGTTGACGTAGATGTTGTTGACGTCCAGGAGCAGGCCGCAGTCGGCGCGCTCCAGCACCGCCA
>DATLYR010000205.1 GCA_035574475.1 Nevskiales bacterium
TCGACGTATTTGCGGCTGACCGTGTTGATGGTGGCAGTGGTGCCGAAGCTCAGCGCCGCGATGCCGGGCTCGGCGACGCCGGAACCGAGTACCTCGTCGGCCTTGTCCGCCGCTGCCGCAATCAGCGGCAAGCCCTCGGGCAGGCCGGTGTGCGCCGCGGCTTCCGCCGTGATCGCCCCCAGCCTGCCGCCCGGCGGCACCAGCTCGGGCAGCTGCGTGCGACGCACGCGGACGCCCCGCCATTTCCAGTCCCCCGGCGCGGCCCAGTCCAGTTTCTTGTAGTCGAAGGGGATGTAGCCGACCTGGCAGCCGACCGAGTCCTTGTATTCCCCGCACAGCCTCCAGGTGAGATAACCGGACAGCAGCAGGAACTTGTCGGTGCGCGCCCACAATTCGGGTTCGTGCGCGCGCAGCCAGTTGGCCTTGGCCTGGGCCTGGAACGAGGCGATGGTGTCGGACACACCCACCAGCTTGAACAGCAGGCCCCAGAGGCCGCCGACGGGCTTTTCGTTCTCGGCCCGCCGCTGGTCGAGCCAGACGATGGCGGGCCGCAGCGGCCGGCCCTGCGCATCCAGGCTGACCGAGGTCGCGCGCTGGGTGGTCAGGCCCACACCCGCGAGCCGCCGCGGGTCCAGGCCCTGCGCCTGCCAGAGCGCCTGGCAAGCCTCGCCTACCGCGCGCCAGTACAACGCCGGATCCTGTTCCGCCCAGCCGGGTTGGTTGGAGAAATACGGTTCGATCGGAACCTGCTGCTTGCCGAGAATGTTGCCGGCCAGGTCAAAGACGATCGCGCGCACGCTCTGCGTGCCGACGTCAATCGCGAGCAGTTGGTCCTGGCGGGTCATGCCTGGGGTACCCGGTAGCAGCGCTGCCACAGTTCGCGGTAAGCCGCTTCTTCTTCCTGCCAGCGTGCATCGCTCCAGCCCAGCACGGGCTGGCACTGCGCGCGGACCTGGGGCAGCAGCGGCAAACCGCCGTCGCGCAGCACCAAGCCGATGCGCGTGCGGCGCAGCAGCAGGTCCTGCAGGTGCACGACGGATTCGTGCGCCGCGGCCCAGCGCAGTTCCGCCCAGCGGTAAACCGAATCGCCCACCGGTTCGAGATCCCCGGCCTGCGCCTCGGCCAGCAGCTGCGCGGCGCGCGCGCCATAGCGCCCGCGCAGACGCCGCCACATCTCAGGGCTGAGCCGCGCATCGGGTGCCGCCGCCGGCAGTGGATCGAGAATGGGCGCGGCATCGCTCAGGGCCTCCAGGGCCGGCAACCGCCGCGCGGCCTTGCGGAGCACCTGCTGCGCGGTGACGCGGAAGGTGGTGAGCTTGCCGCCAGTGAGGGTCAGCAGGCCCTCTTCCTCCCACAGCGCGAACTCGCGCGACTCCTTCGAGGGATCGGCCTGCCCGCCGGCAATCACCGGCCGCACGCCGCAGTAGCTGGCGATGGCGTGCTCGAGCCGCACGCCGAGCGCCGGGAACTGGTGCTGCAGCGCCTCCATCAGGTACCGCGCCTCGCCCGTACTGATGGCCGGTTCGCGCTCGAGACCCTCGGCATGGTCGAGGTCGGTGGTGCCGAGGATGACCACGCCCTCCCAGGGAAACACGAACACCGGCCGGCGGTCGCGCGGATGAAACAACGACACCGCCTGCGCCACCGGCACGCGGTGAAAAGGAAACACCAGATGGCTGCCGCGCAGGGGGCGCAGCCGCGGCGCGGCGCCGAGCTGGCCGCGCAGCTTGTCCGCCCAGACACCGCTGGCACTGATCACGACGCTGGCGCGCGCTTCCGCCTGGCGCCCGCTTACGCGGTCCTGCAGCCGCACGCCGCAGACGCGGCCGTTTTCGCGCAGTATCTCGGCGCGCGCGTAGTTGAGCGCCGCCGATTGCGGGCTCGCCGCCAGCGCCTCCTGGATCACGCGCAGGGTCAGGCGTGCATCGTCGGTCTGGGCGTCAGGATAGAGCAAACCGCCCTGCAAGCCCGTCTCGCGAATATGCGGCGCGGTGAACATCAGTTCGCTCGTATCGAGCGCGCGGTGCTGCAGCCGCCCGGACATCAAATCGTAGGCGTACAACCCGGCGCGCAGCATCCAGCCTGGCGGGCGCTGGCGCTTGTATACCGGCAGCACGAAGCCCAGCGGTTCGATCAGCCCCGCACCCTCGCGCAGCAGGCGCTCGCGCTCGCGGACCGACTCCAGGGTCAGCTGCCACTGGCCGGTCTTGAGATAGCGCAGGCCGCCATGCACCAGCTTGGAGGAGCGGCTCGAGGTGCCGGAGGCAAAGTCATTCTGTTCCACCAGCAGCACACGCAGCCCGCAGCGCGCGGCCTCGCGCAGCACGCCGGCACCCATGATGCCGCCGCCGATGACGATGAGATCCCAGGGCCTGTCTAACGCTGCCCAGACCTTCTCGCGCCCGTCGCGCTCCTGGTGCATCAGGCAATCCTTCTTGAAGCATGGACAGGATAGACAGGATTTTCAGGATCAACAGGCCGGGAGCTTGCGTTCCTGAAGAAGAAAGACCTCTTATCCTGTGAATCCTGCTTATTCTGTCCTTCCTGTCGAGTTCTTCTATCCAAACAGCTTGCCCGGGTTCATCATCCCGTCCGGGTCGAAGTAGTTCGCCACCGTGCGGACCGCGCCCAGGCCCATCCCGGTCTTTTCCGCCGGCAGGTAGGGCGCATGGTCCACGCCCACGCCATGCTGGTGGCTGATGGTGCCGCCATGCGCCACGATCTGCTCGCTGACGCGCGTCTTCAGCTTGCGCCAGCGTTCCATCATTTCGTCGGGATCCGGGCAGGCGCGGAACACGAAGGTCGAGTAGATGCTTGAGCCCTGCGGGTAGACATGCGACAGGTGCGTGAAGGCGTGCACGCGCTCGTTGGCCTCGGCGAAGGCCTCGTGCGCGGCCTTCTCCATGGCCTGCATCAGGGCGGTGACTTTCGGCCAGTCCACGGCGGTCTCGATGGTGTCGGCGCCGTAGCCGGCCTGCCACAGTGTGTTGCGCAGGTAGGGGCCGCGGAAGCGGTTCTTGCTCCAGCCCTTGCCGATGAAGCGCCCGACGTGCACGCCCTTGTGCCTGGCCGTGATCGCCAGCGCACTGCGCCGGGCATAGCGGTACAGGCGGGCGTCGCCGGTGATGCCGATGAGCAGCATGCACTGACCTGAAGCCACGCCGCGCAGGCCGAGATAGCGCTGCAGCCAGGCGATGAGATTCGCGTGTCCGGCCAGCGCCAGCTGGGTTTCGGTCTCCACCGCATTGCTCAGCCGCAGCATGGACAGTGGCAGGCGCGCCTGCGCCAGCTCGCGCACGGCGCTGCAACCCGCGTCCCAGTCGGGGAAAAACACGGCGTGGAAGCCTTCGCACTCGGCCAGCGGCGTCACCCGCACGACGGCCTCGGTCAACACGCCGAAGCGCCCTTCCGAGCCCATGACCCACTCGCGCAGGTCGGGGCCGGCCGAGGAGGCCGGAATCGTCGGGATCTCGAACTCGCCCGCCGGCGTGACCAGACGCCCGCCCGCGAACAGGTTCTCGATGCGGCCGTAACGCAGCGACTGCTGGCCGCTGGAACGCGTCACCACCCAGCCGCCGAGCGTGGAGTATTCGAAGGACTGCGGGAAGTGGCCGAGCACATAGCCCTGCGCGCGCAGCTGCGCCTCCAGCTCCGGGCCGGCCACGCCGGCGCCGAAGCGCGCCAGCCGGCTGACCGGATCCAGCGTCATCAGCCGATTCATACGGCCGAGGTCCAGGCTCAGCACCGGGCGGTCACCGGACGGCACGTTGAGATGCCCCACCACACTGGTGCCACCGCCGTAGGGGATCACGATCGCGCCGCGCTGCTTGGCGAGCTTGAGCAGCCGCACGACGTCGGCGTGCGACTCAGGCCGGGCCACGGCATCCGGCACCGGCCCGACGCGCCCCGTGCGCAGCGCCAGCCAGTCGGGAAAGGACTGCCCGCGGGCATGGCGTACGCGGGTTTCGGCGCCGGTATCAAGGCCCGCATCGTCCAGCCGCGGCGCGGCCACCGAGCCGAGCACCTGCTCCAGCTTCGCGTCGCGGGTCGGCGTGGAATGGCCGATGCGCCCGGCCAGGAAGCCCAGTGCGGTTTCGGTCAGCGGGTAATCGAGCGTGTCATCACCCCAGCCATTCCAGCGTCGCATGCGTTTCCCCCGATGTGGAAACGCTAATTTACACCGTCAGCCGGATTTGGCGATGCGATCCGGCTGGGTTTCGGGTGCAGCGGCCTGGAAGGCCGGCAGTACCTGGCAGGCACGGTAGATGCGGCGTAGTGTCGGGTAGCGCGACAGGTCGAGCTTGTTGCGCTCGGCGTTGTAGACCTGCGGCACCAGGCATACGTCGGCCAGCGTCGGCTGGTCGCCATGGCAGTAGTCGCCGGTCAGCGGATCACTGGCCAGCAGCGATTCCATCGCGCGGAAGCCCTTGTGCGCCCAGTATTCGTACCAGCGCCGGCGCGCGGCGTGGTCCAGGCCCATGCCGTCGCGCATGTACTGGTACACGCGCAGCACGTTGAGCGGTTGCACGTCGGCGATGCAGACCTGGGCGAAGGAGCGCACGCGCGCGCGGCCGTTGATGTCGGCCGGCAGCAGCGGCCGCTCGGGATAGCGCTCTTCCAGGTACTCGAGGATGGCGGCGGACTGGGTGATGATGAAATTTTCGTTCACCACCAGCGCCGGCACCAGCCCCTGCGGGTTGAGGCGCAGGTAGGCGTCGGAGCGGTGCGCGCCCGCGTCCTGGTCAATGAACAGCGACTTGTAGGGGATGCCCTTGTGGTTGAGCGCGATGCGCACGCGGTGCGCGGACACACTGCGGTAGTAGGTATAAAGCTGGAGCATGGCGGGATATTAGCAGACGGCAGCGCCAGCACAGCCTCCGAATGGATGAGATGAGGACTCTCGGTTCGGCTTTTCCACCCCACCCCGGCCCTCCCCCATCGAGGGGAAGGGCGTTTCCACGACGACCTGCTACGGCAATTCCGGTTCGCTGCCGAAGCCGGGCCACAGCCAGGCCGCACCGCGCACGCCGCTGGAATCGCCGTGCGCAGCCGGCAGCAGGCGTGTCGCCACGCGATCGGAGAACACATGCGCAGTCCACAACGCCGGCACGTCCGTGTACAGCATACGGATGTTGGACAGGCCGCCGCCCAGCACGATGACTTCGGGGTCCAGCAGGTTGATGACGCTCGCCAGCGCCCGCGCCAGGCGCTCGCAGTAGCGCGCGAACACCGCGCGCGCTGCCGCCTCACCCTGCTCGAGCCGCTGCGCGATCTCGGCCGCCGTGCAGTCGGCATCGGCATAGGTCAGGTACTCGCGGGACAGCGACGGCCCGGACAGCCAGGTTTCGAGGCAGCTCTGTCGGCCGCACCAGCAGCGCGGCCCCGGCACCTCGCCCGGCCGCGGCCAGGGCAAGGGGTTGTGCCCCCACTCGCCGGCGATGCCGTTGGCGCCCGCTATCAGCTGCCCGGCGATCACCACGCCGCCGCCCACGCCCGTGCCGAGGATCACGCCGAACACGCTGCGGGCGCCGCGGCCGGCGCCATCACGCGCCTCGGACAGCGCCAGGCAGTTGGCATCGTTGGCCAGCCGCACCGGGCGACCGAGTGCTGCTTCCAGATCACGTGCCAGCGGGCGGCCGTTGAGGCAGGTCGAGTTGCAGCCGCGCATGCGGCCGGTGGCGGGCGAGACAGAGCCCGGCGTGCCGATGCCGACCTTCAGGTCGCGCCGGCCGGCGCGCTGTTCCAGCGCCTGCACCAGGTCGCGGATGGCGTTGACGATCGCGACATAGTCCCCCGCCGGGGTCGGCACGCGCAGGCGCTCGCGGATGGACGAGTCAGCGTCCATCAGCACGCCTTCGATTTTGCTGCCGCCGAGGTCGATGCCGATGCGCATGGCCTTCAGCCTAGCGCAGGCGGCAAGCTCAGGGCGATTCCGGCTCGGTGACGAAGCCGATGCGACTCAGCCCCGCGCGCTGGGCGACGGCCATGGCGCGGGCCACGGCTTCGTAACGCACAGCGCGGTCGGCGCGCAGGTGCAGCTCCGGCTGCGGGTCCTGCTGCGCCGCTTGCGTCACGCGGAAGGCGAAGTCCTCTGCCGTCACCGGCTGCTCGTTCCAGAAGTAGTTGCCCTGCGCGTCGATCGCGAGGTTGATGTTCTGCGGCCTGGTCACGGTGGCCTGGTTGCTGGCGCGCGGTAGGTCGAGCTTGACCGAATGGGTCATCACCGGCACGGTCACGATGAAGATGATCAGCAGCACCAGCATCACGTCCACCAGGGGCGTGGTGTTGATCTCCGACATCACCTCGTCGTCATTGTCATCGAAAGCATTGGTGGCCATCAGTGCGTGCTCCGGACGCTGGGTCGCAACGCCGTGACCGTGCCCTGCCTGCCAAGGCGCGCGCCGGTCACGAAGTAGGCGTGCAGGTCATGCGCGAAGCGGTGCAGCCGTGCGATCACGGCCTTGTTGCCGCGCACGATCGCGTTGTAACCCAGCACGGCGGGAATCGCCACCGCCAGGCCCAGCGCCGTCATGATCAGCGCCTCGCCCACCGGGCCGGCGACCTTGTCGATGCTGGCCTGCCCGGCCAGGCTGATGCTGATCAGTGCGTGGTAAATGCCCCAGACCGTACCGAACAGCCCGACGAAGGGCGCGGTGCTGCCGACCGAGGCCAGGATCACCAGCCCGCTCTGCATCTGCGCCGTGGTGTCGTCGATCGAGCGGCGTAGACAGCTGATGATCCAGTCGCTGACGTTGAGCGAGCCGTGCAGGTCGGTGCGGTTCTGAGTGTGGTGCGTGACCGCTTCCGCACCTTCTTCCGCCAGCGCGCGGAACGGGTTCTCGTCGCGGTTGGGCTTGAGCAGCTCCAGGCCTTCCTCGAAACCTTTGGCATGCCAGAACTTGTTTGCGGCTTCACGCGCCATGCGTTGCAGCTGCGCCAGCCGCAGGCCTTTGGTCAGCATCACGTACCAGGACAGCACCGACATCACCAGCAGCAGGACGGCGACGCTGCGGATGACCCAGTCGCCCTGGGCCCAGAGCATGCTCAAACCATACGGAGTCTCGGACATTAATCGAATCTCCCGCTTTACTTCAGTGAAAAACGGATCGGCACCAGCACCCAGGCAGCCACCGGCTCGTCGCCCTGGCGCGCGGGCACGAAGCGCCAGCGCCGCACCGCGTCCAGCGCGGCCTCATCCAGCCGCGTATAGCCGCTGCCCTGACGCAGTCGGATCTCGCCCGGGCTGCCATCTGGCATGACCTGCACCAGCAGCAGGACCTCGCCGGTTTCACCCATGCGGCGCGAGGCGGCCGGGTACTCCGGCGCCGGGTTGTTCAGATACGCTGCGTGGAAGCTGGGCGGCGTCACCGGCAACTCCACCGGGGCGGGCTCGACCGGCGCCGGCTGCGACGTCGGCGCGGGGGCGGCCGCGACGGGTTCCGCCGGCGGTGACGCCTCCAGCGTGATGGCGTTCTCGCTGGGTTCCGGGAGCGGCGGTGGCGGTGCCGGCTGGGGTCGGATACGCGGGCGCGGCTGGGGGGGCTCGGGCCGCGGCGGCTCCGGCGCAGGCGGAGCCTGCACCACCGGCGCCGGCAACAGCTGCGCGAACAGCACCGGCTGCACCGCTTGGACCACATCGCGCGCCAATCCGGACTGCAACGCCCACAACACCAGGAGGTGCAGAGCGATCACGATCGGGAAAGCGCCGATCTGGCGTAACGCGGTCATTCTCGGGCCAGCGGTAACTCAGGCCGGCTATTCTAATTGAGAATGATTTTCGTTAGCAATCGGCTCAGCGCAGGATACCGCGGTCTTTCATCAGCGCCAGCACCGCGCTGACCTCTTCTTCCAAGCTCATCCGGTCGGAGCGCAGCGTCAGCTCCGGCTTGTACGGCGCCTCGTAGGGATCGTCGATGCCGGTGAAGTTCTTGATCTGGCCGGCGCGGGCCTTTTTGTACAGGCCCTTGGGATCGCGCCCTTCCGCCACGTCCAACGGGCACTCCACATAGATCTCGAGGAAATCCATGCCGGCGTCGTCGTGCAGCTTGCGCACGTTGTCGCGGTCCTCGCGGTAGGGGCTGATGAAGCTGCTGAGCACGATCACGCCGGCGTCCACGAACAGCTTGGCGACCTCGCCGATGCGGCGGATATTCTCCTTGCGGTCCTCGGCCGAGAAGCCCAGGTTCTTGTTGATGCCGAGGCGCACGTTGTCGCCGTCGAGGCGGAAGGCCAGGTGGCCCTGCTCGTTGAGGTATTTCTCCAGCGCCACGGCCACGGTGCTCTTGCCGCTGCCGGACAGGCCGGTGAACCACAGGGTGGCGCCCTTCTGGTTCAGGATGCGCTCGCGGTCGGCGCGGGTGACCTCGCCTTCGTGCCAGTGAACGTTGGTTGCCTTCTGCTCAGCCATCGCGATGACCCCAGGAATGGAAACGGAGGGCGCAAAGGATATCAGGCTTTGCCGCGGACGCCCCTCACGCGCGTGGAGGAGATGCGCGCACCCGGAGGAATTGGCGGAGAGGGAGGGATTCGAACCCTCGATGGGCTTTTGGCCCATACTCCCTTAGCAGGGGAGTGCCTTCAGCCTCTCGGCCACCTCTCCGGCTGGGAACTCAATTCGGGGTGAATGGCGGGCCCGGAGAGATTCGAACTCCCGACCACCTGGTTCGTAGCCAGGTACTCTATCCAACTGAGCTACGGGCCCTTCACAACCGGAAAGCCCCGCGATACCGGCTTCGCGGGGCGACATAGGATAGCGGCAGCGCGCTGATCGGTAAAGCAGAAGCTACGGATCAGGCGGCGTCGCCGCCCGGGTCGCCGCCGCCGTTCTCGGTCTTGATACGCTCGTAGATTTCTTCGCGATGCACGGCGACGTCACGCGGGGCGTTCACGCCCAGGCGCACCTGGTTGCCTTTCACGCCCAGTACGGTGACGGTAACTTTGTCCCCGATCATCACCGACTCACCGATCCGTCTCGTCAGAATCAGCATCTTGCCTCTCCTTGTCCTGCGGCCCCTGGCCGGCTTGCTGTCACCTCCCTGGCGTCATGTGCACGGGTCTGGCCCCGTTTCCCTGTGCCCCCGGTCCCTAAGATTAATGGGTTTGAACGGCCGCGAAATTAGTTATTTTTACTTAGGGATTCTCTGATCAATTCCTTCGTCATTCCGGCGCAAGCCGGAATCCAGCGACTTTCAAGGCTCTGGACCCAGGCCCCGGATCGAGTCCGGGGCAGGCTTTTCGCCGGGGTGACGAATGAATCAGAGTTTCCTTAGCCGGGCCGGCGGACGGCGGGCCGCGGGCGCTAGGCGCCCTGCTCCAGATCGAAGGCCTTGTGCAGCGCGCGCACGGCGAGCTCGAGGTACTTCTCCTCGATCACCACTGCGATCTTGATCTCCGAGGTCGAGATCATACGGATATTGATGCCCTCCTTGGCCAGCACCCCGAACATCCGGGCGGCGATGCCGGCATGCGAGCGCATGCCGACGCCGACCATGGAAACCTTGACGATGTCGGTGGCACCGGTGACCTGGCGTGCGCCCAGACCTTGCGCCACCGCCCGTACGATGTCCAACGCACGCTCGTGGTCGTTGCGGTGCACGGTGAAGGTGAAGTCGGTCGTGCCGTCGGCACCGACGTTCTGCACGATCATGTCCACCTCGATGTTGGCGTCGCCCACCGGTCCCAGGATCGCATGCGCGATGCCGGGCCGGTCGGGCACGCCCATGACGGTGATCTGGGCCTCGTCCTTGTTGAATGCGATTCCGGAAATCAGCGGGGCTTCCACGGCATTGTCCTCCACGGTGATCAGGGTGCCGGGGCCGTCCTGGAAGGTGGACAGCACACGCAGCGGCACGCGGTACTTGCCGGCGAATTCGACCGAGCGGATCTGCAGCACCTTGGAGCCCTGGCTGGCCATCTCCAGCATCTCCTCGAAGGTGATGCGGGGCAGGCGCCGCGCCCTGGGCTCGATGCGCGGGTCGGTGGTATAAACCCCGTCCACGTCGGTGAAGATCTGGCACTCGTCGGCCTTGAGCGCGGCGGCCAGCGCCACGCCGGTGGTGTCGGAGCCACCGCGGCCCAGGGTGGTCAGGTTGCCGTGCTCGTCCACACCCTGGAAGCCGGCCACCACCACCACGCGCCCGGCCTTGAGATCTTCGCGGATGCGGTGGTCGTCGATGTGGCGGATGCGCGCCTTGGTGTGTGCGCTGTCGGTGAGGATGCGCACCTGGCCGCCCGTGTAGGAGCGCGCCGGCATGCCGCGCGCCTCGAGCGCGATGCACAGCAGGGCGATGGTGACCTGCTCGCCGGTGGTCAGCAGCACGTCCACCTCGCGTGGGTTCGGGCGCCTGGAAAGCTCCTTGGCCATCTTCAGCAGCCGGTCGGTCTCGCCGGACATGGCCGAGACCACCACGACCACGTCGTGGCCCTGCTGGCGGTACTGGATGACCTTGTCGGCGACGTTCTGGATACGCTCCAGGCTGCCGACCGAGGTGCCGCCGTATTTTTGAACTAATAAAGCCATGACAATCTCAACCCGTGTCACTCCGGTGTAGACCGGAATGACGGAAAATTACAAACGCCCTGCAACCCAATCACGCACGCTGGCCAGCGCCGCATCGAGCTTGTCCGGCTGCGTGCCGCCCGCCTGGGCCATGTCGGGCCGGCCGCCACCCTTGCCGCCGACCTGCTGGGCGACGAAGTTCACCAGCTCGCCCGCCTTGACGCGCGCGGTCTGGTCGGCGGTCACCCCGGCGATCAGACTGACCTTACCGTCAGCGGAGGCTGACCCGAGTACCACCACGGCGGAACCGAGCTTGTTTTTGAGCTGGTCGAGGGTCTCGCGCAGCGACTTGCCGTCAGCACCGTCGAGCCGCGCGGCAAGCAGCTTCACGCCGCCCAGGTCCTGCGCCTGCGCCGCCAGTTCGCCACCGGCTTGGGCCGCAGCCTTGCTCTGCAGCTGGGCCAGCTGCTTCTCCAGCTGGCGAACCCGCTCCGCGAGCTGGGCGACCTTGTCGTCCACGTCGTCGCGCCCAGCCTTGACCCGCTCGGCTATGCAGCGCAACTTTCGCTCGGTGTCGGCGACATAGGCCAGTGCGCCCTCGCCGCTCACCGCCTCGATGCGGCGCACGCCGGAGGCGATGCCGCTTTCGCTGACGATCTTGAACAGGCCGATGTCGCCGGTGCGCGCGACATGCGTGCCGCCGCACAGCTCGGTGGAGAAATCGCCGAACTTCAGCATGCGCACCTGTTCGCCGTACTTCTCGCCGAACAGCGCCATGGCGCCGGCGGCGATGGCCTGGTCGTAGCTGGTGAGGGTGACCTCGGCCGGGATGTTGCCGAGGATCTGGCGGTTGACCAGCGCTTCGATCTCGGCCAGTTGTTCGGGCTTGACCGCCTCGTAGTGCGAAAAATCGAAGCGCAGCCGGCCAGGCTCGACCAGCGAGCCCTTCTGGGTCACGTGCGTGCCCAGCACCTGGCGCAGCGCGGCGTGCAGCAGGTGGGTGGCGGAATGGTTGCGCATGGTCGCACGGCGCAGCGAGCTGGCGACCTCGGCCTTGAGGGTATCGCCGACCTCGATGCTGCCGGATTTCACCGTGCCGACATGGGCGATGGCGCCACCCACCGACTGGGTGTCGCGCACCTCGAAGTCCACACCCTCGCCGCGCAGGTGGCCGGTATCCCCGACCTGGCCGCCGCTTTCGGCATAGAACGGCGTGCGGTCCAGCACCACCATGCCGCTGTCGCCGGCATCGAGGGTTTCGACGTGCCGGCCGTCCTTCAGGATCGCGGCCACGCGGCCCTCGTCGCTCAGGCGATCGTAACCGGTGAATTCGGTGTGCACCTCGAGCTGCAGACCCTGGCCGTAATCGCCCTCGAACTTGCTGGCGGCGCGCGCCTGCTCGCGCTGGCCTTCCATCGCCTGCTCGAAGCCCGGCAGGTCCAGTTCCAGCCCGCGCTCGCGCGCGATGTCGGCGGTCAGGTCCACCGGGAAGCCGTAGGTGTCGTACAGCTTGAACACGACATCGCCCGGGATGACCTTGCCGCTGAGTTTGGCGACGGCCTCCTCGAGGATGCGCATGCCCTTGTCCAGGGTCTCGGCGAAGCGCTCCTCTTCCTGGCGGATCACTTTCTCGACGTGCAGCTGCGCGGCCTTCAGCTCCGGATAGGCCTCGCCCATCTCGGCCACCAGCGGCGCGACCAGCCGGTGGAAGAAGGGCTGCGACTGGCCCAGCTTGTAGCCGTGGCGGATGGCGCGGCGCAGGATGCGGCGCAGCACGTAGCCGCGACCTTCGTTGCCCGGCAGCACGCCGTCGGTGATCAGGAAGCCACAGGCGCGGATGTGGTCGGCGATCACGCGCAGCGAAGGGCTCTTGAGGTCATGGCTGCCCGTGGTCTCGGCGGCGGCCTGGATCAGTCTGCGGAACAGGTCGATGTCGTAATTGCTATGCACACCCTGCATCACGGCGGCAATGCGCTCCAGGCCCATGCCGGTGTCGACGGAAGGGCGCGGCAGCGGGGTCAGCTTGCCGTCGGCGGCGCGGTCGAACTGCATGAACACCAGGTTCCAGATCTCGACGTAGCGGTCGCCGTCGGCCTCCGCGCTGCCCGGCGGGCCACCGGCGATCCTAGGGCCGTGATCGTAGAAGATCTCGCTGCAGGGCCCACAGGGGCCGGTGTCGCCCATGGCCCAGAAGTTGTCCCTGGCGCCGATGCGCGAGAAGCGCTTGGGGTCCACGCCAATCTCGGACAGCCAGATCTTTTCGGCCTCGCGGTCCTCCTCGTACACGGTCACCCACAGCCGTTCGGGGGACAGGCGCAGATCCTTGATCAGGAATTCCCAGGCGTACTGGATGGCCTCGCGCTTGAAGTACTCGCCGAAGCTGAAATTGCCCAGCATCTCGAAGAAGGTGTGATGGCGAGCGGTGTAGCCGACGTTCTCGAGGTCGTTGTGCTTGCCGCCGGCGCGCACGCAGCGCTGGCTGCTGGCGGCGCGCAGATAGGGCCGCGGATCGCGGCCGAGGAAGGTGTCCTTGAACTGCACCATGCCGGCGTTGGTGAACAGCAGGGTCGGATCGTTGCCGGGCACCAGCGGGCTCGAGGGCACGATGGTATGCCCCCGGTCACGGAAGAACGCCAGGAAGCGCTCGCGCAATTGGCTGGTGGTGATCATGCCGCCGGTTGCTGGTTCACGGCCCGGGCAGGGCCGGGGCCTTTTGGAAGCCCCAGAATGAGGCGAGGCCGCAAATTATACATGCGCTTTGCGCGGATATACGTTCGCCTCCGCGAACATACCCCCGACGGGCAAGAAAGCGGTGGCGCTACTCCGGAGAGGGACCACCCAAAGCCTGGCGGATGTGCTCGGCGGTGAAGCCGCGGGCTTCGAGAAAGCGGGTCTGGCGCGCGCGCTCGACCAGGCTGGCCGGGAGGGCCGCGCCGAAGCGCTTGCGCCGGACCTCGGCCGCCAACCGCCCCCAGTCGACCTCGGCCGCCGCCAGCGCCTGGCGGATCTGCGCGTCCGTCAGGCCCCGATGACGCAGTTCGGTGCGAATTTTGGCCGGCCCCTGCCCGCGCGCGATGCGCGAGCGCACCCATTCCCCGGCATAGCGGGTCTCGCTGAGCAGGCCTTCGGCGGCCAGGCCAGACAGGGTGGATTCGATCAGCTCGGGAGAATAGCCGCGCTGGAGCAGCTTGCGCTCGAGCTCCAGCGTGGAATGCTCGCGCCGCGCCAGCAGGCGCAGCGCATGGTCGCGGACCTCTTCCGGCCCGGGCGGGCCGGCTTCGGTGTCAGGCTTCTTCCTCGACCTCAAGCGCGGCCTTCACCGGCACGTGCAGGGTGCGGATCTTCTGCTCGATAGCCTGCGCGACGTCCGGATGCTCCTTGAGCCACTGCTTGGCGTTGTCCTTGCCCTGGCCGATGCGCTCGCCCTCGTAGCTGAACCAGGAACCGGACTTCTCGATGATGTTGGCATTGACGCCCATGTCCACGATCTCGCCGAGGCGCGAGCAGCCCTCACCGTACATGATCTCGAACTCGGCCTGGCGGAATGGCGGCGCCAGCTTGTTCTTGACCACCTTCACGCGGGTCATGTTGCCGACCACCTCCTCGCCCTTCTTCACCGCGCCGATGCGGCGGATGTCGAGGCGCACGGAGGCATAGAACTTGAGCGCATTGCCGCCGGTGGTGGTCTCCGGGTTGCCGAACATCACGCCGATCTTCATGCGGATCTGGTTGATGAAGATCACCATGGTGTTGGAGCGCTTGATGTTGCCGGTCAGCTTGCGCAGCGCCTGGCTCATCAGGCGCGCCTGCAGGCCGACGTGGGAATCGCCCATCTCGCCTTCGATCTCGGCCTTGGGCACCAGCGCGGCGACCGAGTCCACCACCACCACGTCCACGCCGCCGGAGCGCACCAGCATGTCGGCGATCTCCAGCGCCTGCTCGCCGGTGTCCGGCTGCGACACCAGCAGATCGTCCACGTTCACGCCCAGCTTGCGCGCATACTCCGGGTCGAGCGCGTGCTCGGCGTCGATGAAGGCGGCGACACCGCCCTGCTTCTGCGCCTCGGCGATCACCTGCAGTGTGAGGGTGGTCTTGCCCGAGGACTCCGGGCCGTAGATCTCGATCACACGGCCGCGCGGCAGGCCGCCGATGCCGAGTGCCAGGTCGAGCCCGAGCGAACCGGTGGAGATGACACTGACATCCTTGTCGAGACTGGCATCACCCATGCGCATGACCGAGCCCTTGCCGAACTGGCGCTCGATCTGGGTCAGGGCGGCCGCGAGTGCTTTCTTGCGATCCTGGTCCATGGTTGTCCCTTCTGTGTGTCGTGGGTCTGGATTCGAGGTGGAATCGCGCCGGAAATCGCGCGGCCGGTAGTATCCCACAACTCCCCGACCCCTCAAACGGCGACCGTTCGCCGTGTCCGATGCACAGCTTGACAGGCTTCAGGCTCACAGCATGAGCCTGCAAAATCTCAGGGTTCCAGCCGCTTGACCAGGCCGCGCAGCGCCGCATCCACGGCCTGCAGACGCACCGCCGCGCGATCCCCGCCGAACTGATATTGCTCGGCCTGCGGCGGCTCACCACGCAGCGCCCAGGCGATCCAGACCAGGCCAACGGGTTTTTCCGGCGTGCCGCCGTCGGGTCCGGCCACGCCGCTGATGGCCACGGCCACGTCGGCATGGCTGCGTGCGAGCGCGCCTTCGGCCATCTCGCGCACCGTCGCGGCGCTGACCGCGCCGTGCTCGAGCAGCGTCTGCTCGCGTACGCCCAGCATCTCGACCTTGGCCGCATTCGCATAGCTCACGAAACCGCGCTCGAACCAGGCCGAGCTGCCGGGCACGTCGGTGAGCCGTTTCGCCAGCCAGCCGCCGGTGCAGGACTCGGCGGTCGCCAGCAGCCAGCCACGGCGCAGGAGCAACGCGCCCAGTTCCTGCGCCGTCCGTGTCGGTTCCTGGCTCACACTCGCCCCCCCGGTTGCCGCCTACCCCACCTGTCACTAGCATAACCCTCCTCGCTCGCGGGCCGACCGAATTCATGCATTGTCATCCCCTTTGCTCAGCGTCATTCCGGCGCAAGCCGGAATCCAGTGACTTTCAAAGGCACTGGACCCCGGCCTTCGCCGGGGTGACGGGCTGACTCGAAGGCCGCCTCGTGACGCAGACCAGCCCGAACATCGCCCAGCACACGCCGGTGATGCAGCAGTACTTCGCCATCAAGGCGCAGTACCCGGACAGCCTGGTGTTCTATCGCATGGGCGATTTCTACGAGCTGTTCTACGACGACGCGCGGCGCGCGGCGGCACTGCTCGACATCACCCTGACCCAGCGCGGCCAGTCGGGCGGCGCACCCATACCGATGGCAGGCGTGCCCTGTCACGCCGCCGACCAGTACCTGGCGCGGCTGCTGAAGAAGGGCGAGTCGGTGGCGATCTGCGAGCAGGTCGGCGAGGTCGGCGCCGGCCGCGGGCCGGTCGAGCGCAAGGTGGTACGCATCGTCACGCCCGGCACGCTGACCGAGGAGTCGCTGCTGGAGGAACGGCGCAGCAACCTGCTGGTGGGCGTCAATGCGGACGGCGAGCGCTATGGCCTGGCGGCCGTCGAGCTGTCCACCGGCGACTTCAGTCTGCTGGAGGTGGCCACCGCGGAAGAACTGGCCGCCGAGCTCGAACGCCTGCAGCCGGCTGAACTGGTGCTGCGCGAGGGCCTGAAGCTCGACGGTCTGGCGCGGCGCTGGCCCGCCTCCCGCGAACGGCCGGTCTGGCATTTCGACCCGGTCAGCAGCCAACGCCTGCTGTGCGAGCAGTTCGGCACCCGCGACCTGGCCGGTTTCGGTTGCGAGGGACTGGGTCCGGCCGTCGGCAGCGCCGGTGCGCTGTTGCAATACCTACGCGACACGCAGCTCAACGCCCTGCCCCACCTGCAGGGCCTGCGTGTGGAACGGCGCGAGGACGGCCTGATCCTGGACGCCGCCACGCGCCGCAACCTGGAGCTGACCCAGAACCTGGCCGGCGATGCGCGCAACACACTGTTGGACGTGATGGACCGCTGCGTCACTGCGATGGGCGCACGGCGCCTGAAGCAGTGGCTGCACCGCCCGATCCGTGACCGCGCGCAGCTGCGTGCGCGTTACCACGCCATCGGCACGCTGCGGGATGCCCGTAACCACGAGGCCCTACGCGAGACGCTGCGCGGCATCAACGACATCGAGCGTATCCTCACGCGCGTGGCGCTGCGCTCGGCGCGCCCGCGTGACCTTGCCGGGCTCGGCCAGAGCCTGGCCGGGCTGCCCGCGCTGCAAGCGCAGCTGGCCAGGCTCGACAGCCCGCGCCTGCAGGCCCTGGCCACGGACATCGGCACGCACCCGCAGGTGGTGGCGCTGCTGACGCGTGCGCTGGTGGACAACCCGCCTCTGCTGATCCGCGACGGCGGCGTGATCCGCACCGGCTACGACGCCGAGCTCGACCATCTGCGCCAGCTGTCGGAAAACGCCGATGGCTTCCTCACGGCGCTGGAGGCGCGCGAGCGGGCGCGCACCGGCATCGAGGCACTCAAGGTCGGTTACAACCGCATCCACGGCTATTACATCGAGCTCGGCCGCAGCCATGCCGACAAGGTGCCGGCCGACTACAGCCGCCGGCAGACGCTCAAGAACATGGAGCGCTACATCACACCCGAGCTGAAGCGCTTCGAGGACGAGGTGCTGTCGGCGCGCGAGCGGGCGCTGGCGCGCGAGAAATGGCTGTACGAGCAGCTGCTGGACACACTGCTGCCGTCGCTGACTGTGTTACAGCGCTGCGCGCAGGCGCTGGCCGAACTGGACGTACTCGCCGGTCTCGCCGAGCGGGCCGCGGCGCTGAACCTGTGCCAGCCGGAGCTGACGGACGAGCCGGGCCTGCGCATCAAGGGTGGCCGCCATCCGGTGGTGGAGGCGGTACTGCAGGCAGAGGGCCAGAGTTTCATCGCCAACGACCTCGAACTGCGCGACGACCGGCGCATGCTGGTCATCACCGGCCCCAACATGGGCGGCAAGTCCACCTACATGCGCCAGACCGCGCTCATCGTCCTGTTGGCGCACATCGGCAGCTTCGTGCCGGCCGAGTCCGCCGTGCTCGGGCCGGTGGACCGCATCTTCACCCGCATCGGGGCTGCCGACGACCTGGCCGCCGGGCACTCGACCTTCATGGTGGAGATGAGTGAGACCGCCAATATCCTGCACAACGCCACCGAGCACTCGCTGGTGCTGATGGACGAGATCGGGCGCGGCACCAGCACCTATGACGGGCTGTCGCTGGCGCGCGCCTGCGCCGAATGGCTGGCCACGCGCGTGCGCGCGCTGACGCTGTTCGCTACCCACTATTTCGAGCTGACCACGCTGGCCGACGAGCTGCCGGCGGTGGTCAACGTGCACCTGGATGCCACCGAATACGGCCATGAGCTGGTGTTCCTGCACCGCGTCAAGGAAGGCGCCGCCGACCGCAGCTACGGCCTGCAGGTCGCGCAGCTGGCCGGGGTGCCGAAGGCGGTCATCGCCATGGCGCGACGCTACCTGCAGGAACTGGAACGGGCTCGTGTGCCGGCGGCCGCGCAGGCCGCCGCACCGCAGCTGCCGCTGTTCGAACCGGCGCCGCCCAGCCCGGTGGTGGAGGAATTGCGTGCGCTGGACCCGGACAGCCTGAGCCCGCGCGAGGCGCTGGAGATGCTGTACTACTTCAAGCGCTGCCTGGACGAAGACAAGAATCGCGGCTGAAGCCGCTTCGACAGGGATGTGCCTCGATCAGGCGCCCGCCAGGTGCAGGACTAGCTTGACTATGCCGATCATGATCAGCACGAACAGCGCCGTCGCGATCAACCCGACGATGATGTACTGGCTGGGCTTGCCGCGCGTGAAGTCGCGCCGGCGGTTGGCCTCGCTCTGCACGCCGAAGAAGGCCGCGAGCACGCTGTGAATCACCTGCCAAAGGGTAGGTGGCCTTTCGTTCGGGTTTTCCATGCGCTTCACGCAGAACCTGCCATCACCCCACCCCTGCCCCCATCCAGGGGGAGGCAGCCGAGACGGGCCGTCAGTAGCTTTCGAGGATCTTGCGCGAGACCTCGAGATCGCCCTTGGACTTGGCGCGGATGTCCTGGGCGATCAGGTCTTCGATCTTGCCGCCGACCAGCGGGATCTTGACGCTCACGTCCCACTTGAAGTGATTGACGGCGCCGCCGGCCTCGTCCTTGAGCGTCATGTCGCAGGTGATCTTGGCGGGCAGCCCCTTCATCTCGATGTTGAGCCGCCCCTTCTTGGCCTTGCAGTCCCAGCTGTCCTCCTGCACCACGGTGGCGGTCTCCGGCAGGAACTTCTTGGCGAAGCCCGGCACCGGCGCGCTGGATTTCATCGTGTACTGGCACTTGATGCGAAAACGATCGCCATTCTTCTCGTGCTCCAGCACCTTGATGTCCCAGTAACCGGACTCCTTGTATTTGCGCTCGAAGAAGGCGCGGTCCGAGTACATTTTCATCACCGTGTCGGAATTCTTGCTATAGCTGTGCTTGTCGGTGAACTGCATGGCTCCCCCCTGGACTGACGATGGATTCAGTATCCAACAAAAAAGGCCGTGCGGTAAGACCGCACGGCCCTGTTCCTGTCACGGAGAGATTTAGCGCGTGGTGCGCTTCTTGACCGCCTCGGGCGTGAAGTAGTCCTTGCTGAAATTGACCGTCAGGTCGTTCGGCTTGCCCTCGTTGATGAGCGCAGTGGCGAAGTAACCGCCTTTCTGCAGGTCGTAGATGATCTCCGGCACCGTGGTGCTGGCCATGATCTCGCGCACATACACCAGATGGCCTTCCTGGAACTTGTAGTACTGATCACGCTGGTCGTAATTGTCCACCAGCACGACGTTCCAGGTGTCCTCGTCCACGTAGAACACCTTCTTCTTGAAGGTATGCCGCACTTCAGGCTTGTTGTTCGCCTCCACGACCCACACGCGGTGCAGCTCGTAGCGCGCCAGATCCTGGTTGATGTGGTTGGGCGGCAGCATGTCCTTGTACTTCAGCTGGAAGCTGTTGATCTTCGCCGAAGTGTGGGGAATATACATTTCCTTCTTGCCGACCAGCTTCCAGGTGAAGCGGTCCAGCTTGCCGTTGAACATGTCCACCTGGTCGTAGAACTGGTTGCCGTCCGTGCCCTCGTAGGGATTGTCGTAGGCCACCGTCGGCGCGCGGCGGATGCGGCGCAGAGCGGGGTTGTAGATCCACGCGCTGCGCTCGCCCGGGTGCTCCCAGGCCAGGATGAACTGGCCGGCGTTGCGCGGCGGCGCGATGGTTTCCGACAGGTAGTAGATGGACACGTCGTCCGGCGAATCGAACTCGCCCGGGTTCTTGATGCTGGCGTAGGGGAACAGCACCTCCTCCACCAGGCGGGTGAGCAGCTGCGTGCCGTTCGGCTGCACGATGACCTGGTCGTTGTTGCGGCGCACCGCCTCGCCACGCCACTTCAGGCGGTGGTTCCACATGATCTCGGCACCCGACTGCGGGATCGGGAAAGGAAAGCCCAGACGGGCACCGCGCAGACCGTCCGGATCGCCGCCCACCAGTTCCGCGGTCACTGCATTCTTCTTGGTGGCTTCGTAGATTTCCTTCGGCCAGGCCGCATCGCGATGCGTGACGTACACGTTCATCTTGTACGTCGGATAGCGCTCGAGCAGTTTCTGGTGGCCGATCGAGAGCTTGTCCTTGTACTGGGCCATGTTGGCTTTGGTGATGGTGAACAGCGGCTTTTCGTTCGGATACGGATCGGAGGTATCGATGGCCGCCGGATTGCCCTTTTGGGGTAGCCCGCCGGTCCAGGCCGGGATGGTCCCGTCGGCATTCGCCTTCGGATCTGCGCCGATCGGCGTCAGCTCAGTGCCCAGCTTGGCGGCCTCGGCCTCGGAAACCTTGGCCTGTGCCTGTAGCGCCGCGAGCCCGGACAGGACTGCGCCGAGCACTACCATCTTCTTCATATGAGTCATGGACCCGTCTCCTCAGTGGTTATACACAGCCGAAGGGGAACCTCTCGCCTGAATGTCCGGCGTTATCTGTCCCGGCTGGGCTAGAACGACCGTTTAAGGATTACCCCGTTCACCGGAAAAGTCAAAACGCATGCCCTTGATACGTCGCAGGCACTGAATGGATGCTGAATACCGCCGATTCAGACCTGCCTTTGGGCCGCGTCGAGAAAGCGCCCCAGCAGCGGCCGTCCGTGCAGCTCGGCGCCCAGCACCGCCAGCAGCACGAACAGCCCGCCCAGGCGCCGGTGCAGAAAGACGATCTCGCGCGGCGGCACGCGGAAGTGGCGTGACAGGGAGGCGCGCGCGACACTGGCGGTGACCCGCGTCGGCAGGTCGCTCTCGCCCCAGCGGTAGGCACCGTCCGGCGTCAGCAACTGGCGCGGCGGGCGCTCCGGCGTGACCTCGGCGAAAGGCTCGATGATCAGGAAGCAGACCTCGGCGAAGGCCTGCCGCAGCTCCGGCGGGAAGGTGTCGCGCAGCAGCCGGATACCCAGGCCGCCGGCAAACACCTCGTCCACGTTGCGCTCGAAGGCGCCGCGGATCACGCGCCGGTAGGCGCGCAGGAAGTCCGGGTCGAAGCGGCGCGTGGCGCCGAAATCCAGCAGCACGATCCGGTCGTTCTCTCCCTCGGTATCGATGCGCACGCGGTAATTGCCGAAATGCGGGTCGGTCTGTACCCGGCCCCACTCGAAGAACTCGTGGAAGAACAGCTCCAGCGCCGCATACGCCAGCCGGTTGCGGCGCGCCTGCGACAGGTTCTGCACGGCATCCGACTGCACGTGCTCGCCGGCCTCGTAGGAGGTGCACAGCACGTGGTCGGAGGAATACTCGGGGAATACCTCGGGCACCACGTAGCGCGGGTCATCCGCCAGCGTCTGCCGGTACCAGCGGGTGGTTTCCAGCTCCGCCGGATAGTCCACCTCGCGGTGCAGCATGTCGCGCACCTCTTCCATGATCGGCTGCAGGTTGATGTTCCTGGGTGCCAGCCGCGCAGCGGTGACCAGCCGCGACAGCGTGCGGATGTCGCTGTCGATCGCCTGGGTCAGGCCGGGGTACTGGATCTTGAGGCACAGCTTGCGCCGGTCCTGCTTGCGATACGCGATGTGCACCTGGCCCAGGGAGGCCGCCGCCAGCGGCTCGGGATCGATGTCCAGCTCGGCAATGCGCTGGCGGCCGATCCGCTCCTCCAGCACCGGCTGCATGATCTTCCAGTCCACGTGCGGGGTGTCGTCCTGCAGGCCGCGCAGTACGTCCACCGCCTCCTCCGGCATGAAGTACTGTCCGTACAGGGACAGCATCTGGCCGACCTTCATGATGCTGCCCTTGAGCCGGCCCAGCTCGTCGGCGAGGAAGCGCGCCTGGCGCGTGTAGAAGTCGCGGTCCTTCTCGGCGCGCGATGCGCGGCTGCGGAACAGGTTCAGCAGCTCATGCCCGGCAATCTGCGTGCCGGCCATCAGACCGACTTTGGCCATGGTCAGGTTGCGGTCGAGCGGCCGGGTCTTGAGCTTGTGCAGGTGCGGGCGGCCGGTGAAGTTCTCCGGCTTGTGGCGGTTGGACATGCGGGAATCCGGTGTGATGCGCCCCATTGTAGCGGATGATGCCGCATCGGAAGTTCTTGCTTGTTGGGGGTAGCCCGGCGGACGCGGAGCTATGCCTGCGCGTCGCGCATGATCAGTGGATGTAGCGCGCGCCGACCACCGCCGGTGCGAAGTCGCCCTTGTCCATCTTCACGTCGAATTCCGGCGGCGCCGATTCGGCCGTCAGGCCGCTGGCGAAGTAGCGCCCGTCCTTGAGGTCGTAGGTCACGACCGGCGTGCAGAACGGCGACTGCGAGTCGTAGCGCGCGACCAGATGGCCCTCCTGGAAGCGCCAGGGCCGGCCCTCGCGGTCATGGTTGTCCACCATCACCACGGTCCAGCTGTCCTCGTCCACGTAGAACATGCGCTTGCCGAAGCTGTGCTTCTTGCCGGTGCGCTCGGTCGCCTCGATCACCCACACGCGGTGCAGTTCGTAGCGCGTGGCCTCCGGGTTGAAGTGCTTGGGCGTCAGCAGTTGTTCGTACTTGTAACTGCCGTCGGAGATGCGGTAGGCGTTGTAGGGGATGATGAATTCGCGCTTGCCGAGCAGCTTCCAGACGTAGCGGTCGAAGGCGCCGTTGTACATGTCGATCATGTCCACGAAATACATGCCGCCGCTGCCGATGAACGGCTGGTCATAGCCGACCGGCGGGATGCGGAACATGCGCCGCAGGCCCGGCGGGATGACCCAGATGTTGCGCGGGTTCTTGACCGAGTCCGCGGTCTCGTGCGCCAGCACGGTGATGCTCTGGTTGCCACGGTTGGAGTAGTGGCCGATGTAATACAGCAGGATGTTCTCCTGCATGATGTCCACCGGGTCCTTGATGTTGCCGTAGCGGAACAGCACGCGCTCGGTCAGGTCGAGCCGGTCGCTGAACTGACCATTGGGCTGCACCACTACCTGGGTGGAGCGCGCCACCACCGAATCGCCGCGGTAGCGGGTGCGGTGGTTCCACATGATCTCCACGCCCGACTCCGGCTTGCGGAAGGGGAAGCCGAGCTTCGCGCCGGTCAGCGAATCCGAGCCGATCAGCTTGGCCTTGCCCTGATTCCTCTGCGTGGCATCGTAGATGGCCGGCGGGAAGGACGCACTGCGGCGCGTCGGATACACCGGCATGCGGTAGCTCGGGTAGCGCGCCAGCAGGGTCTGGTGCGCGGCGCTGAGCTTGTCGCGGTACTGCGCGGCGTTGGCCGCGGTGATGACGAACAGCGGCTTGTCGTCGGGATACGGGTTCTTCAGGCGCTGGCCGCGCGCAAAGCCGGCCGGCCAGCGGTCCGGCGTGATGCCGCCGGTCCAGGCGGG
>DATLYR010000206.1 GCA_035574475.1 Nevskiales bacterium
CCGCCGCGGGCGCCGTCAGCGCCAGGCGCAGCTCGTAGGCCAAGAGCTGCACCGCGGCGGCGAGATTCAGCACCGGATATTCGGGATTGGCCGGGATCTGCACCAGCCGCTGGCACAGGCCGAGCTCGTCGTTGGTCAGGCCATAGCGCTCGCGCCCGAACACGATCGCCGCGGTCTCGCCCGCTGGCAGGCGCGCGATCTCGGCCGCACAGTCGCGCGGCGTCACCACCTGCCAGTTGTGGTGCCGGGGGCGCGCGGACGTGGCCATGACCAGCGTGCAACCGGCCAGCGCCTCGGCCAGCGTGGCGCAGACCTGTGCCCGTTCCAGAAGATCCGGTGCGTTGCTGGCGAGCGCGGTGGCCTCGGGATGGCTGAGGTACTTTGGCGCCACCAGCACCAGCTGGCTCAGGCCCATGGTCTTCATCGCGCGCGCAGAAGCGCCAATGTTGCCGGGATGCGAGGTTTCGACCAGGACGATACGGATGTCGGACAGCTGGGGCATGACGCAATCGCGGGCAGGGCCTGTGCTATTCTACGCGGCCTTCGCGCGCCGATTGGCGCGCCCGATCTTTAAGCCCGGACATGCATCCACACCTCAACATCGCGGTCAGCGCGGCCCGCGCCGGCGGGCGCGTGATCATGCGCCACCTCAACCAGCTCGAGCAGCTCCAGGTCCGGGCCAAGAGCCGCAACGACTTCGTATCGGAGGTCGACCACGCGGCCGAGCGGGAAATCGTACAGGTCATCCGCCGGGCGCACCCGGATCATGCCATCCTGGCCGAGGAAGGCGGCGCCGACGGCCGCAGCGACTGCGTCTGGATCATCGACCCGCTCGACGGCACCACCAACTACCTGCACGGCCTGCCGCAATTCGCGGTGTCCATCGCCCTGCAGCAGCGCGGCAGGCTCGAGCATGCCGTGGTCTACAACCCCTGGTCGCAGGAACTGTACACCGCCAGCCGCGGCCAGGGTGCGCAACTCGACGGCCGCCGCATTCGCGTGAGCAAGGCGCGCGCGCTGGAGGGCAGTCTGATCGGCACCGGCTTTCCCTTTCGCCAGAACCAGAATCTCGACACGTATATGCCCATGCTCCGGCATGTGATGGAGCACAGCGCCGGCGTGCGCCGCGCCGGCTCGGCCGCGCTGGATCTGGCCTATGTCGCGGCCGGGCGCCTGGACGGCTTCTGGGAAATCGGCCTGCAGCCCTGGGATCTGGCGGCGGGAATCCTGCTGATCAGCGAGGCCGGCGGTCGCGTGAGCGACCTGGCCAGCGACGGCGGCGATCCGCTCAAGACCGGCAACGTGCTGGCGGGCACGCCGAAGGTGTTCGAGGCGCTGGCCGCGGGCCTGCGGCCGCTACTGCGCACCGGAAAATAAGAAACTCAACAGGATTAACATGATTCACAGGATAAACAGGAAAGAGTTTCTCTCTCAAATCATGAACGTCTCATCCTGTTAATCCTGTCAGATCCTGTTCATCCTGTACCATTTCTTCAGCTTTCCCCCATCCACTCAATCAGGCGCCTCGCCAGATCGTCGCCGCGATCCTCCTGCACGAAGTGACCGCCCCAGATGCGGTCATGCGGCTGGCCCTGCGCGCCCGGCACATGCGCGATCAGGTGGCGGTCGGCAAGCCCGAGCACCGGGTCGTTCCTGCCGAACACGCACAGGAAGGGCTTGTGCCACTGTCCCAGTGCTTCCCAGGCCGCGCGGTTGGCGGGCACCGCCGGGTCGTCCTCGGCGGTCGGCACCAGGCGCGGAAAGGCGCGGGTCCCGGCCTTGTAGGCCGCAGACGGGAACGGCGCGTCGTAGGCGGCGATTTCCGCAGGCGACAGCTTGACCACGCAGCCGCTGTTGACGATGCGTCCGATCGGGAACCACGGCGACCAGCGCGCGAAAGCGCGCCAGAGCCGGAAGCCGCGCGACACGCCATGGCGTGCGGTCGGCAAAAAGCCATTGGCCACCATGATGCGCGCGAAGCGCTCGGGATTCTCGGCGGCGACGCGCAGGCCGATCAACGAGCCCCAGTCCTGGCAGAACAGGGTGATGCCCTGCAGGTCGAGCGCACGCAGGAAGCCGGCGATCCAGTCCACGTGGCGCTGGTAGCTGTAGTCGCCGATCGCGGCCGGCTTGTCGGACTTGCCGAAACCGATCAGGTCCGGGGCCAGCACACGGCAGCCCGCCGCGGCGACCGGCGGGATCATCCTGCGGTAAAGGTAGGACCAGGTCGGTTCACCGTGCAGCATCAGCACCACGGGCCCTGTGCGCGGGCCTTCGTCCACGTAGTGCATGCGCAGCTCGCCGAGCGTCAGGTAGTTCGGCGTGAAGGGGTAGCCGGGCAGATTGCGGAAACGCTCGTCCGGTGTGCGCAGGATTTTCATCCCTACACCAGCTTGTCGATCTCTTCTTTCTTCGGCGGCATCAGGTCTTCGCGCTTGAGACCCAGCTCCAGCGCGATCGAGCCGGCGACGAAGATCGAGGCGTAGGTGCCTACCGCAATACCGACGATCATGGCCAGCGAGAAACCTCGGATCACCTCGCCACCCAGGAACAGCAGCGCGAACAGCACCAGGAACACGGTGACGCCGGTGGTCAGCGTGCGGGCCAGCGTCTGGTTGTGCGAGATGTTGACGATTTCGGTGACGGTGTGCTTGCGCAGCAGATGGAAGTTCTCGCGGATGCGGTCGAACACCACGATGGTGTCGTTGATCGAATAGCCGATCACGGCCAGGATCGCCGCCAGCACGGTCAGGTCGAATTCGATGTGCAGTGCGGAGAAGAAACCGAGCGTCAGGATCACGTTGTGCGCCAGCGCAGCGACCGAGCCCACCGCGAACTTCCACTCGAAGCGGAACATGATGTAGATCAACATGCCGATCAGGGTCAAGAGCAGCGCCATGGCGCCGTTCTCGGCCAGCTCGCGGCCGACCTGCGGGCCGACATACTCGACGCGGCGCAGTTGCACGCCGGGTTCGGCGGCCTGCAGCGCCGCCAGCAGCGGGCTGTTTGCCTCGTTGGGTTTCAGCTCGACCGTGGGCGAAAGCCGGATCAGCACATCGCTGGAGGTGCCGTAGTACTGCACCACGCTGCCCGGATAACCGCCCTGCGCCAGCGCGGCACGTACGCTGTCCAGCTCGACCGTCTTCGGGTAGCTCACCTCGGCCAGCAGGCCGCCGGTGAAATCGATGCCGAAGTTGAAACCGCGCAGGACGATGCAGGCAATCGAGGCGACCACCAGCACGATCGAGACCAGGCCCGTCAACCGGCTCAGGCCGATGAAATCGATGTTGGTGCGTTTCTTGAAAAAGCGCATGCCGCCTCCGCTCTCAGATCGCCAGCGACTTCACGCGCCGCTGGCCGCCGTACACCAGGTGCACGATGGCGCGCGTGCCGGTGATGGCCGTAACCATGGAGATCACGATGCCCAGCATCAGCGTCACGGCGAAACCCTTCACCGGTCCGCTGCCCAGGGCGAAGCAGGCCACCGCCGCGATCAGCGTGGTGAGGTTCGAATCCAGGATCGTCACGAAGGCGCGATCGTAGCCGGCCGCAATCGCCGCCAGGGGGCTCTTGCCGGAGTCCAGCTCCTCGCGGATGCGCTCGCAGATCAGCACATTCGCGTCCACCGCCATGGCCAGCGACAGCACCAGGCCGGCGATGCCCGGCAGCGTCAGCGTGGCCTGCAGCAGCGACATGGCCGCCACCGTCAACACCAGGTTGGTGATCAGCGCGACGTTGGCGATCAGGCCGAACACCTGGTAGTAGAAGCCCACGAACAGCAGCGTCGCCAGCAGGCCGACCGCGGCCGCGATCGTGCCGCGCCGGATGTTGTCCTTGCCCAGGCTCGGGCCGACGGTGCGCTCCTCGACGATGTCCACCGGTACCGCCAGCGCACCGGCGCGCAGCAGCAGCGCGAGATCCTGGGCCTCCTTGGCCATCAGTCCGGTGGTCTGGAAGCGCTTGCCGAACACGCCGCGGATGGTGGCGACACTGATCACTTCCTTGACCGTTACCTTCTCGCGGATCTCGCGGCCGCCCTCATAGCGGATGTCGGTGCGGTTCTCGATGAACAGCACGGCCATGGGCTTGTTCAGGTTCTTCTGCGTGGTCTCCAGCATCGCCTTGGCGCCGGCGCTGTCCAAGGTCACGAACACCGCCGGGCTGTTGTCCTGCGGGTCGATGCCGGAGGTCGCATTCACCACTTGGTCGCCGGTGGCGATGGCATCGCGCAGGAGCAGCACCGGGCGACCCTGGCGGTCGTAGAACAGCTCGGTACCGGGCGGCGCGATACCGGTGCGCGCGGCGCGCTCGGTATCGGCGTCGGTCGCCACCAGGCGATACTCCAGCGTCGCCGTCTTGCCCAGGATGCTCTTGGCCTGAGCCGAATCCTGGATGCCCGGCAGCTGCACCACGATGCGGTCGTTGCCCTGGCGCTGCACCACCGGTTCGGCCACACCCAGCTCGTTGACACGGTTGCGCAGCGTGGTCAGGTTCTGGGTCAGGGCATTGTCCTGGATGCGCTTGAGTTCCTCGTCGCTCAGGCGGAAGCGCAGCGCCGGCCCGGCTGCGGCCTGCTCCTCGCTCTGCGTGAGTTCGGGAAACTCGTCCGCCAGTGCCTTGGCGGCCTTGCTGCGGGATTCGGCGTCTGCAAACACCAGCAACAGCCCGTCCGGCTGCTCGATGGCGTCGGCATAGCGCAGCCGCTCGCGGCGCAGGTGACGCGGCAGCTCGCGGGTCATGCGTTCGCGCGCCATTTTCTGCGCCGTCGGCAGGTCCACCTGCAGCAGGAAATGCACACCGCCGCGCAGATCCAGGCCCAGCGCCATCGGCTTGGCGCCCAGCGCCGACAGCCAGGCCGGGGTGCGCGGCGCCAGATTCAGCGCCACCACGTAGTCCTGGCCCAGGCCGCGCTTGAGCGCGTCGGCGGCTTTCAGCTGGGTCTCTTCATCAGGCAGGCGCACCAGCAGGCGGCCGTCGTCCGTCAGCACGCCGCGCGTCGGCAGCCGCTCGGCGGCGAGCAGGCCCTCCACGCGCGCGCGCAGGTCCGCACCCAGCGGCTCGCCGCTCTGGTGCGAAATCTGCACCGCCACATCCTCGCCGAACACGTTGGGCAGGGCGTAGAGCACGCCCGCCAGGGTCACGGCCAGCAGCAGGGCGTAGGCCCAGAGCGGATAGCGGTTCATGGATGGCCCGGGACCGGCTTAGAGCGACTGCATCGTGCCCTTGGGCAGCACGCTGGTGACGGCCTGCTTCTGCACGCGGATCTCGACCTTGTCGGCGATCTCGAGCAGCAGGAGGTTCTCGCCGATCTCCCGCACCTTGCCAACCACGCCGCCGCTGGTGACGACCTCGTCACCCTTGGCCAGTGCACTGAGCATCGTGCGGTGCTCCTTGGCGCGCTTCATCTGCGGCCGGATGAGCAGGAAGTAGAACACCACCAGCAGCAGGACGAGCGGCAGCATCTGCGCCATCAGGCTCGGCTGCGCGGGCGCCTGCGCGGCCGCGTCGGCCCAAGCGTTGCTGATCAGGAAACTCATGGGAAATTCCTCGGCAAGATCGTGAAACGGCAGCGAAACAGCGCCGGATTATGCCACAGAAGCGCGTGTTTTTAGGAACTCGGTGCGGAACTCGGCGAAGCGGCCGGCCGCGATCGCCTCGCGCATGCGCCGCATCAGCGACTGGTAGAAATGCAGGTTGTGGATCGTGTGCAGCCGCGCGCCGAGAATCTCGTTGCAGCGATCCAGGTGATGCAGGTAGGCGCGGCTGTAGTTGCGGCAGGTGTAGCAGCTGCAGGCCGGATCGAGCGGCGCGGGATCGCTGCGGTGGCGGCTGTTGCGGATGCGGAGCTCGCCCTCGTGCGTGAACAGGTGCCCGTTGCGTGCGTTGCGCGTGGGCAGCACGCAGTCGAACATGTCCACCCCGCGCGCCACCGCCTCCACCAGGTCCTCGGGCGTGCCGACGCCCATCAGGTAGCGCGGGCGGTCGGCCGGCATGCGCGGCAGCAGATCGTCCAGGATCTGCGCGCGCCGCTCCTTGGGTTCGCCGACCGACAGCCCACCGATGGCGTAGCCGTCGAAACCGATGTCGAGCAGCGCGGCCAGCGACTCGGCACGCAGTTCCGGGTACATGCCGCCCTGCACGATGCCGAACAGGGCTGCGGGATGATCGGCGTGGAATTCGCGGCAGCGCCGGGCCCAGCGCATGGACAGCGCCATCGAGTCGCGCGCCTGCTCGAGCGTGGCCGGGTACGGCGTGCACTCGTCGAACACCATGATGATGTCGGAGCCGAGCGCGTGCTGCACCGCGATCGAATCCTCCGGGCTCAGGAAGATGCGGTCGCCGTTGACCGGCGAGCGGAAGGTGACGCCCTGCTCCTCCAGCTTGCGCAGCTCCGCCAGGCTCCAGACCTGGAAACCGCCGGAATCGGTCAGGATCGGCCCGTCCCAGTGCATGAAGGCGTGCAGGCCGCCCAGCGTGCGGATGATCTCGGCGCCGGGACGCAGCATGAGGTGGAAGGTGTTGCCGAGCACGATCTGCGCACCGAGCTCGCGCAGTTCTTCCGGCGTCATCGCCTTCACGGTGCCGTAGGTCCCGACCGGCATGAACGCCGGCGTATCCACGATGTGCGTGCGGCCCGCGCGCTCGAAAACGAGCCGCCCGCGTCGGGCCGGGCCGTCACTCGCCAGCAGTTGGTAGTTCAATTCCGACAGGCCCTGTTTGGAGTCGATTGGGAGTCAATACCTTGACAAGCGCGTTCAGTTTAGCAAGAGCGGCATGCGCGCCGGACCGCAAAAAAACTGGTGCGAATCGCTTGGGTCTGTGGTATTACTGCGTTCGCTTTTGCCCACATAACACTGTAACGGAGGAACACCAGTGGCAAAGACGATGACCAAATCCCAGACCTACTCCCACCTCGCCGAGAAGACGGGACTCAGCAAGAAGCAGATCGGCGAAGTGTTCGACGCGACCCTCGCACTGGCGGTCAAGGAAGCCAAGAACGGCTTCGTGCTGCCGGGCTTCGGCAAGCTGGTGCTGGCCAACCGCAAGGCGCGCATGGGCCGTAACCCGCAGACCGGCGAGGCCATCAAGATCCCCGCCAAGCGTGTGTGCAAGTTCCGCCTGGCGAAGAGCCTGAAGGACGCCGTCCTCGGCAAGAAGTAAGTTTCAGCCGCTTACTTTCAGCCCCCGGCGATGCGAGTCGCCGGGGGTTTTCGTTCAGGGCTCAGCGCGCGTCCGGCGCCGGCGTCAGCCACATCGCGTCGCCATAACTGAAGAAGCGGTAACGCTCGCGTACGGCGTGCGCGTAAGCGCGCATCACATTCTGAAACCCGCCGAACGCGCACACCAGCATCAGCAGGGTGGACTCCGGCAGGTGGAAGTTGGTGAACAGCCCGTCCACCGCCCGGAAGCGATAACCCGGCCTGATGAACAGCCGCGTTTCGCCCGCAAAGGGCTCCAGCCCGCCCGCGCCTGTTGCCGACTCCAGGCTGCGCACCACGGTCGTGCCCACGGCGATGACCCGGCCGCCGCGCGCGCGCGTCGCCGCGACCTGTTCGCACAGCCGCGGGCTGACCGTCACGCGCTCGGCATGCATGTGGTGTCCGGACAGATCCTCCACCCGCACCGGCTGGAAGGTACCGGCGCCGACGTGCAGCGTCACATAGCCGAACTCCACGCCCTGCGCACGAATGCGGTCGAGCAAAGGCACGTCGAAGTGCAGGCCGGCGGTCGGTGCCGCCACCGCACCGGGGTCGCGTGCGAACACGGTCTGGTAACGCTCGCGGTCAGCCGCCGCCGGCGCGCGCTCGATGTAGGGCGGCAGCGGAATCTCGCCGTAGGCCTCCAGCACCTCGGCCGCCGGCTGCCCGCCCAGGAAGCGCAACCGGAAGAACTCGCCCTGCCGGCCCTCCACCTCGACACAGGCCATGCCACCCGCCAGCGTGATGACACTGCCGGCGCGCGGCGTCTTGCTGGCGCGCAGCTGGGCGAGCACGCGCGTCTCGTCGAGCACGCGCTCCACCAGGATTTCAACCGCACCGCCGCTCTGCTTGCGGCCATGCAGCCGCGCCGGGATGACGCGCGTGTCGTTGAACACGACCAGATCGCCGGCGCGCAGTTCCTCCGGAAAGTCGGCCACACGCCGGTCGCGCAGCGCACCGGTTGCGCCATCCAGGCACAGCAGGCGGCTGGCGCTGCGCTGCGGCAACGGGTGCTGCGCGATCAGTTCCGGCGGCAGGGCGTAGTGGAAATCGGAGCGGCGCATGGACTCCTGGAATCGCTTCGCGCGGATGGCGGCGGGAAGTATAATCCGCGCCGCAGCCCATCTCGTGCCGGAGTGGCGGAACTGGTAGACGCAGCGGACTCAAAATCCGCCGAGGCAACCCCTCGTGAAGGTTCGATTCCTTTCTCCGGCACCAAACAGAAGGCCCGCTCGCGGGCCTTCTGTTTGGTGCCCATGGCACGACTTATCCCCACATCCCCGCGGCCTTGTCTGCGCCAAGGCCGCCGCTCCTTAACTTAACAGGCTGTTGAAAAACGCCCTCTACCGTTGATCCCTGGCTTCGGCCCCGGCAGGGCCCCTTTCAGAGACGCAAAAGCGTCATCCATGACGTGCTCGGGCGGCGACATCCCTGTCGCCGCACGCTCTGAAAGTGGCCCTGCCGGGACCTCGCCTGCCGCAGTGCAGCGGGCTGCGAAGTCGGAGTGCTACCATCGCCGGATGAACTTCTGCAGCCACTGCGGCGCGCCGGTCGAGCTGAAAATCCCGCCCGGCGACCTGCTGCCACGCCACGTCTGTACCGTGTGCAAGGCCGTGCACTACCGCAACCCGCTGGTGGTGATGGGCTGCATCCCGCAATGGCAGGACAAGGTCCTGCTGTGCCGGCGCGCGATCGAGCCGCGCAAGGGCTACTGGACGCTGCCGGCCGGCTTCCTCGAGAACGGCGAGACCCTGGCCGAGGCGGCCGCGCGCGAGACGCGCGAAGAGGCGCTGGCCGAAGTGCAGATCCTCGACCTGTTCAGTATCGTCAACGTGCCGCACATCCGCCAGGTGCACATGTTCTACCTGGCGCGGCTGCTGCGCCCCGAGTTCGGCCCGAGCGACGAGAGCCTCGAGGTCGGGCTGTACGCGGAAAAGGACATCCCCTGGGACGAGATCGCCTTCCCCACCGTCTACCGCACGCTCAAGGCCTACTTCGAAGACCGGCGCGCCGGGCAGTACCGGCTGCACATCCTCGACATCCCCCGTCCGGCACCTCGACCGGTGCGGGACTAGCCGCGCGGGTTTTGTTTAAAATACGCAGGCGCCAGCCACAACCTCGCAGCCAGGACCCGAGCGGAGACCGAATCATGACGTTCGTCGTCACCGAACAGTGCATCAAGTGCAAGTACACCGACTGCGTGGAAGTCTGCCCGGTGGACTGCTTCCATGAGGGCCCCAACTTCCTGGTGATCGACCCCGACGAGTGCATCGACTGCACCCTGTGCGAGCCGGAATGCCCCGTCAACGCGATCTACGCCGAGGACGATCTGCCGCCCGAGCAGGCCCAGTTCAAGGCACTGAATGCGGAGCTGGCGCGCAAGTGGCCGGTCATCACTGAAAAGAAAGACCCGCCCCCCGACGCCAAGGACTGGGACGGCAAGCCAGGCAAGCTGCAATATCTCGAGAAATAGGCTCATGCCCTGAGCCTGTGCATGCATTAGCATGCGCGGATGCCATCTAGCGCGCCGGACTCCGATTCGATCGTCCTGACCACCCGCGAACCCGTGGCGCGTGCGCTGCGCAGCGAGTTCGCGCTGGCGCAACGCCGGCAGGGGCGCGATGCCTGGGAAGTGCCTGCCATCTTCAGCCTGGCGCGCTGGTGCCGCGAGCGCTGGCTGCTCACCTGGCCGACCCAGCAGCTGTTGCACGGCGTGCAGGAACTGGTGCTCTGGCAGCGCGCCATCGAGGCCGATGGTGCCGCCGGCAATGTGCTGTCACAATCCGCGCTGGCGCGGGAGGCACGTCGCACCGGACGTCTGCTGGCCCAATACGGCATCGACCCGGCACGCACGCCTTGCCGCAGCGACGAGCAGGAAGCCTTCCGGCGCTGGCATCGCCAGGTGCGCCGCGAGCTCAAGGCACGGGACTGGCTGATCGACGCCGAGCTGCCGGCGCGGGTCGCGCAGTTGATCGAGGCCGGCGAGATCCGGCCGCCGCGCGACATCCGCCTCTGCGGCCCGCAGTCGGGCCTCACCCCGGCCGATCGGCGGTTGCTGCAGACTCTCGAGAAAGCCGGCAGTCGGCTGCAAATCGAAAATGCGCCTGCGCGGCAGCCACGCCTAACGGCCACCTGCCACGGCACCGCGGAAGAGCAATTCCGCACGCTGGCGATCGGCATCCGCGATCTGCTGTTGACCACACCTGACGACGGCCAGCCACCGACGGTATTGGTGGTCTGCCCTGATCCCGCAGCACGGCGCATGCTGATCGAATCCGTTTTCATGCCGGTGCTGGCGCCATGGCGATTGCTGCCCGGCGAAGGCCTGCGGCCCCTGCCCTGGCGTTTCGCCGTCGCAGCAGGGCTCGACCAGCAGCCGCTGATCGCCGTCGCGCTCGGCCTGTGCGGGCTGTCCGAGCAGGACAACGGTCTGGACGATCTGTCACGCCTACTGCTTGCCGCCGCGCTGTGGACGCCGGCGCAGCGTGAGCTGGCCGCCCGCGCAGATTACACGCTGCGCCGTATGGGGGGCACACGCTTCTCGCTGACCGCGCTACTGCATGCCCTTCCCGAACCGCTGGCAGCGCCTTTCCAGGCCTTGCGCGCCGTGGTCCATGCATGCCCGCGCCGCGCCCTGCCCAGCGCCTGGGTGGCGCATTTCGAGCAGCGCCTCGCGGCGCTCGGCTGGCCAGGCGAGCGCCCGCTGCCCTCGGCGCCGTTCCAGGCGCGCCAGACCTGGGAGGAGGCGCTGGCGACCTTCAGTTCGATGGACGCACAGATCGGCCCGGTGCCGCATTCACAGGCGCTGAGCTGGCTGCGGGAAATCGTCGCCAGCCGCCCGTTCGAGCCACGGGCCGATCATGACCAGCCGGTGCAAATCCTCTCGCCGGAAGATGCCGCCGGGCTGGCCGCCGACCATTTGTTCGTGGTGGACGCCACCGACGACCGATTGCCGGGGCCAGTGCAGCGTTACCCTCTGCTCGCGACCGAGGCGCTGGTACAGGCCGGCGTGCCGGAGGTCACGGCTGCCTCGGCGCTGGACTGCGCACGCAGGCGGGTCGCGGAGCTGCTCGCGCGCGCAGGCGCAGTACATCTCAGTTATGCCGAAGTGGACGAGCGCGATGCGCGCCGTCAGCCCACCGTCCTGTTCGGTGCCGGGCTGACATGGGCGCGGCAGGCTGCCGAAGACCCGCTCACGGCCGCCGAGCGTGCGGCCGGGGCCGGGCTGCTGTATCTGCCGGAAGCCGACCCCGTGCCGCCGGTCGCCGACCCGGCGGCCGAGGGCGTGTTTGGCGGTGTGCAAATCTTCAAGGCCTATGTAGAAGCGCCGTTCTTCGCCTTCTGCCGCTTCCGACTGGGCATCGAACCGCTGCCGGAGCCGGTCGCCGGCATCCCCGCCAGCGCACAGGGCAACGTCATCCATGAAGTGCTCGAGGCGATCTGGTGCGAACTGCGCACGCAGTCGGCGTTGAAAGCCTTGTCGCCCGAGTCGCTGGGCGAGCGCCTCGACGGCCCGCTCGACCGTGCGCTGCGCCGGCACGTACCGGTGGAGCGCTACGGTCGATGGCTCCAGCAGGTGGAGCGTGCACGGCTGCGCGACGTCATCCTGCAGTGGCTGGAACACGAAAAGCGCCGGGTCGAGCCATTCGAGGTGGTCGCGCGCGAGCAGCGCGTGGACCTCGACTTCGAGGGCCTGGCGCTGCAGCTGGTCATCGACCGTGTCGACCGGGTGCAGACTCCGCTGGGCGTACGCCACCTGATCCTGGACTACAAGACCGGCCGCGAGGCCGAGGTGCGCGGCTGGAAGGCCGACCGACTGCAGGAACCGCAGTTGCCGCTGTACGCCACCAGCGTGGCGTTCGGGGGGCTCGGCATCGCCAGCGTGGATGGCATCGCCTTCGCGCACATCAAGGACGGCCATCCGGCGCTGGCCGCGGCCACCGACTGGGGCATGGGCCTGATCGAGCGGCGGCGCCGCTTCCCGGTCGAGTCCTGGCCGGAGCAGCTCGCCGCCTGGCGTGCGGCGCTGACCGACATCGCGCGTGGCTTCCTGGCCGGCGAGGCGGGCCTGGACGATCCGGACCGGCACCGCTTCGGGCTCAACCGCGAGCTGCTCGACCTGGTACGGGAGGACCTGTGAGCCTGGATTTCGCGCCACCGCCCGACCAGGCCGAGCGCGAGCGCGCGCTCGACATCGGCATCAGCGCGCTGACGATCGCACCGGCCGGCTCCGGCAAGACCACGCTGCTGGTGGCGCGTGCGCTCAAGTGCCTGGCGGTCTCGAACGAGCCGGAGGAAGTGGTCGCCCTCACCTTCACCAACAAGGCCGCGGCCGAGATCCGCGCTCGGCTGGTCGAGGCGCTGCAGGCCGCGCAGGGGCCGGCCCCGGACGGCGGCCAGGCACGCGCCACCTGGACCCTGGCCCGCGCCGTACTCGAACGCAGCCATGCGCGCGGTTGGCAGCTGCCGGACAACCCCAACCGCCTGCGCGCACTGACCCTCGACGCGTTCAACGCCGAGCTGGCCGCACGTCTGCCGTTGTTGTCCGGCCTCGGCGGGCCGGCGGCCATCGCCGAGGATGGCCGCGGCCTGTTCGAGGAAGCCGTGCAGTCGCTGTATGCCGAGCTCGAGGACGACACACTGGCGGCGGAAGACCGCGAGGCGCTGCAGACCGTGCTGCGCTGGGGGGACAACCGCCTCGACCGCCTGCTCGAACCCTTCGCCACCATGCTGGAAAAGCGCGAGCAGTGGCTGGAGCCGATGACGGACCTGCAGAACGCCGCCGAGACCCGGGATGCCGAGGTGCTGGGCGCGCTGGTGCAGCAGCGTCTGCAGGCACTCGACCGCAGCCTGACGGATGCGGACAAGACCAGTCTGATCTCGGTGCTGCACGAAGGCGCCGCCCAGGCGGAAAAGCTCGCCTGGGCGGCAGGACTGCAGCGCTGGCCCGAGCCCGACGCGGCCCGGCTGGACGACTGGCAGCGCATCGCCGCACTGCTGATCACACAGCAGGGCGAGCTTCGCAGGCAGGTCAACGCCACCAATGGCTTTGTCGCGGGCCAGGACTACAGCCGGCGCATGAGGGACTGGCTGCAATCCCTGCAGGAGGATCCGCGCGGCGCGCGCATCGCCGCCGCCGCGACGGCCGTTGCCGCCTGCCCGCCAGCGAGTTATCCCGAGCATCTGCGCTGGCAACGACAGGCTTTCGCCCGCGTGCTGCTGCGCCTGGCCGCGCACCTGCGCGTAGTGTTTGGCCAGCGCGGGCAGGCCGACTTCACCGAGGTAGCGCTGGCCGCACACCAGGCGCTGGCCGGCGAACAGGGCTACAGCGAGCTGCTCGGCCGCGTCGACGCGCGCATCCGTCACCTGCTGGTGGATGAAATGCAGGACACCAGCGCGGGCCAGGTGCGGCTGCTCAAGCGGCTCACCAGCGGCTGGGTGCCGGGCGACGGCCATTCGCTGTTCATGGTCGGCGACCCGCAGCAAAGCATCTATGCCTTCCGCAAGGCCGAGGTGCGGCTGTTCCTCGAGCTGTGGACGCAGCAGCGTCTCGGCGAGGTACCCCTGACGCGCATCCGTCTGACCACCAACTTTCGCAGCAGCGCGCCGCTGATCGACTGGTTCAACCGCAGCTTCGGCGCGGTGTTCCCGGAGACCTCGGACCTGTACGCCGACGCAGTGGCCTACAACCCCTGCGAGCCCGCCGCACACTCGGCCCGCGAACCGCAGACGCCGGTCATGGTGGTACCGCTGGCCGGCGACGCGGAAACGGCGGAGGCCGAGGCCGTCGCCGCGCGCGCCGCGCAGCTGCTGCAATCGGGCGGCAGCGTCGCCATCCTGGCGCGCGCGCGCCCGCACCTGTGGCACACGCTGGCGGCGCTGCGCCGGCAGGGCATACCCCACAGCTGCCAGGACATCGACCCGCTGCACGACATCCCGGCCGTGCGCGAATACGTGCAGCTGGCGCGCGCGCTGTGGCACCCCGAGGACCGGCTGGCCTGGGCGGTGGTGTTGCGCAGCCCGCTGGTGGGCCTGTCCTGGGCCGATCTGCTGGCACTCTCGCGCGGCGCGCCGAAACGCAGCTGGCCGCAGAAGATCCGGGACGCGCTGGCGGCGCCGGCCGACCTCTCGCCCGAGGGCCACACGCGGCTGTCGCGCCTGCAGGCGGTGCTGGCCCAGGCGGAAGACGATCCGTTGCTGTACGGCGACCTCGCCGCGCGCGCCGAAGCCGTCTGGCATGCGCTGGGTGGGCCTGCGACCGTGCCGCCCGACGCGCTCGCCGACCTGCGCATCGCCATGCGCCATCTGCGCACGGCGGCCGCCAGCGGCGAGATCGCGAGCCTGGCCGCACTGCGACGCTCGTTCGCGCAGGTCTATGCCACGCCCAAGGCGGGGGCGGTGCAGGTGCTGACTGCGCACAAGGCCAAGGGACTGGAGTTCGACCATGTGCTGCTGGCCGGCTGCGGGCGCGTCACCCAGGGCGACGATCGGCCGTTGCTGCAGTACCGCGCGTTCCGCGAGGGTCTGCTGCTGGTGCCGCAGCCGCCGGACAGCCTGCCGGAGGACGACCCCGCCTGGCGCCTCTACGATTTCATGCGGCGACTGCAGCGCGACGCGGCACGCCACGAGCTGCTGCGACTGCTCTACGTCGCCTGTACCCGCGCACGCCGCACGCTCACCTTGTTCGCCAACCTGGGTTTCGACAAGGACGGCACGCCGAAACCGCGCAGCGGCAGCTTCGCCGAGCTGCTGTGGCCGGCGATCGGCGCCGACTGCGCAAACCTTGCGCCGTCCGACGCCGAAGACGACGTGCGTGTCCTGCGCGTGCCACGCTCACCCCGCCTGCCGGTCGATTACCGCTTCGAACCCGACGACCGCAGCTGGCGGCCGCAAGCAAGCCGCAGCCTGCGCCCTTCCGAAGCCGTGCTCGACGCTCAGCAGACCAAGCCGCGCGAGGGCGACGTGTACGCGCAGCTGATCGGGGTGATGTACCACGAGGCCATGCGGCGCATCGCCCAGGACGGCGTGGCGGCCTGGCGCGACGGCGGCGCCTCGCGGCGTGCGGCGATGGCGGCCGGTTTCCGGCACCGCGGCCTGCCCGAGCCCCTGATCGCCACCGCCGTGCAACGGGTGCTGGAGTTACTGCGTACCACGCTGGACAGCGAAGCGGGCCGCTGGCTGCTGGCGCCGCGCGAATGGTCGCAGAGCGAGTACGCGCTGGCCGGCTATCGCGACGGGCAGTGGGTATCGGCGATCATCGACCGCTGCTTCGAGGACCACGGCCAGCTGTGGGTGATCGATTACAAGACGACGACCGAACCGGCAGCCGAGGCCGCGGCACGCTACCGCGAGCAGCTGCGCCATTATGCGGCGCTGCTCGGCAGCCTGCGCGGCAAGCCGGTGCGCTGCGCGCTGTTCCTGGCGGACAGCGGCAGACTCGAGGAAATCGGCTGAGTCAGTCCTGCGGATTGTCGAGCGTGCGACGCAGCTCGGCCGGTGGCTGGTAACCCGGGATCATGCGCCCGTCCTCGGTGATGATGGCCGGCGTGCCGCGCACGCCGACATCGATGCCGGCCTGGTAGTGGCTGGCCACGGGCGTCTTGCACTGCCCCGCCGGCAGAGTCTCGCCCTGCTTGGCACGGGTCAGCGCGTCACGGCGATCCTTGGCGCACCACACCGCGTCGGCCTTGCGCGACGACTCGGAGTTGAGCCCGGCGCGCGGGAAGAACAGGTAGCGCACCGCGATGCCCTGCTCCTGGTAGCCTTTGATCTCCTTATGCAGCAGCCGGCAATAGCCGCAGTCGATGTCGGTAAATACCGTCACCGTATGCTTTGGCTTCTTCGGGCTGAAGATGATCATGTCCTGCTCACCGATCCGGGCCAGGCGGTTCTTACGCCCGAGCTGGCGGCGCTGCTCGGTGAGGTTGTGCTGCGTGCCCAGCTCGATCAGGTCGCCATGCAGCAGGTATTTGCCGTCCTCGCTGACATAGCCGATCTCGTTGCCGATCGACACTTCATAAATACCTTTGAGCGGCGTCTTGCGCACCTCGGTGACGGGGCTGCCCGGGAAGGTCTTCTGCAGGCGCTCGCGCAGCGCTTTCTCGCCGGCGTCTTGCGCGGCACCGAGCGTAGCCTGAACGAGGAGGAGCGACCCCGCCAGGGCGGGCAGAACGAATTTGCGCATGGGTCAGGGCCTTGAGGAAATGGGGTTGGGATATGTCTCTATGGCTATGGACAACCGGCCGACGGACAGGTTCAGCCGCCGCCAAGATTAGAGAGTCGCCCCCGGCCGCGCAAGCCGCGCCCGCAGGACTGACGGCTAACCGCGCGGATGATGCTGCTGGTGCAGGCTTTTCAGCCGTGCGCGCGCGACGTGCGTGTAGATCTGGGTCGTGGACAGGTCGCTGTGGCCGAGCAGCATCTGCACCACGCGCAGGTCGGCGCCATGGTTGACCAAGTGGGTGGCAAACGCATGCCGCAGAGTATGCGGCGACAGCGCCGAACGGATGCCCGCCTGGCGCGCGTAGCGCCGGATCAGGTGCCAGAAGTTCTGGCGCGTCATGCCGGGCGCGCGGCGGCTGGGGAACAGCCGGTCGGTCTGGCGACGGCCGAGCAGCGCAGGACGCGCCTCGCGCAGGTAGCGCTCCAGCCAGGCGCTGGCCTCTTCACCCAGCGGCACCAGTCGCTCCCGACCGCCCTTGCCGGTCACCTGGACCACACCCTGGCGCAGATTGAGCTGGTGCAAACGCAGGCCGACCAGCTCGGACACACGCAGCCCAGTGGCATAGAGCAGTTCCAGCATGGCACGGTCGCGCAGGCCCAGAGGGTCTGCCGTCGCCGGCGCGGCGAGCAGCGCCTCGACGTCGGCTTCGCTCAGCGTCTTGGGCAGCGGCCGGCCGAGCTTCGGCATGTCGATCAGTGCGCTCGGATCTTCCGCGATGAGGTTCTCGCGCGCCAGCCAGCGGTAGAAACGTCGCAGGCTGGTCAGCAGACGCGCGGAGCTGCGTGGCCTGGCGCCGAGACGGATGCGCGCAGCCAGGTAATCCAGCAGCTGCCCGCGCTGCGCCGTGCGCAGCGAACTGCCACTGGCCTGCAACCAGACCGCCAGCGCGGCCAGATCGCTGCGGTAGGCCGCGAGCGTGTTGCGCGACAGACCGTGTTCGCTCCACAGCGCGTCGAGATAGCGGTCGAGCAGCGCCGCCTCGGTGTCCGGCAGGCGTGCCTCGACACTGGCCGTAGCGGCATCGGGCCTGCGGGCTGACTGTGCGCGCTTCATGTGGCCCGTATAATAGCCAAACGCCAGTTCCACATGACTGCCATGACTTTGCCACGCCCGCTCTTCCGAGGTCTTTACGGCCTGTATGTCTGGGTCGCGGGCCTGCTACTGCTGCCGCCCCTGTGGCTGGTGACGATCAGCCTGCCCGGCATGGACCGGCGCCGGCGTTTTGCCAGTTGCGCGATGCAGTTCATCGCCCGGGCCATCGGCAACCCGATCCGCATCGAAGGACTGGACGAGCTGCCGCCGGGGCCGGCCATCGTGGTCGCCAACCATATCAGCTATCTCGACGGCCCGATGATGCTGCTGGCCCTGCCGCCGCGTTTCAGTTTCGTCGTCAAGGTCGAGGCCTCGCGCGTGCCCGTGATCGCCCTGATGCTGCGGCGCATGGGCTGCACTTTCGTCTCGCGCGACAACGCCGCGCAGGGCTCGGCCGATACGCGGCGCCTGATCCGGGCGCTCAAGGCCGGACAGTCGCTGGGCCTGTTTCCGGAAGGCCACATCCAGCGCCGGCCCGGCCTGCAGCCGTTCCGCCTGGGCGCTTTCCTGATCGCGGCGCAATGCGGCGTGCCGGTGGTGCCGGCGGTGATCCGCGGCACGCGCGGCTTCCTGGCCCGTAACGCGTGGTGGCCCGCGCACAGCCCGATCCATATCCGCCTGCTGCCGCCGATCCAGCCCGAAGCCCGGGGGCGAGCCGCGGCCGAGCGCCTACGCGACGCGGCCTATGCCGCCATCCTGCGACATTGCGAGGAACCGGCCGCCCTGCCGTCGGCCGGCACCCAGTCCACGCGCGCGTCCGCGGCATGAAGGCGTCGCCGCTGGCGCGTTATCAGGCCGACCTGCGCCGCGGCGACTTCTCTCCCGACCCGGCGCAGGCCGAGGCCGTGCGGCGCCTGCAGCGGATTTACGAGGAACTGATCGCGCGCAAGCCGCGCCGGGTGGCGCTGGGCAAGCGCATGCAATGGCCGGCGGTACGCGGCCTGTATCTGTGGGGCGGCGTCGGCCGTGGCAAGACCCACCTGATGGACGGCTTCTACGAGTCGCTGCCGTTCTCGCGCAAGCGACGCACGCATTTCCACCGCTTCATGCAGTCCGTGCACGAGGCGCGCAAGCGCTACCCGCAGGAGCAGGACCCGCTGGTGCGGGTCGCGGACGAGATCGCGGCGCAGGCGCGGGTGCTGTGCTTCGACGAGTTCTTCGTCTCCGACATCGCCGATGCCATGATCCTGGCGCGGCTGCTGGAGGTGCTGTTCGCGCGCGGCGTCACCCTGATTGCCACCTCCAACATCGCGCCGTCGGGCCTGTACCGGGACGGACTGCAGCGCCAGCGCTTCCTGCCAGCGATCGCGCTGCTCGAACGGAACTGCGACGTGCTGCAGGTGGACGGCGGCATCGATTACCGGCTGCGGGTACTGGAGCAGGCCGAGATCTACCACTATCCGCTGGACGCGCAGGCCGACCTCAACCTGCAGCGCTACTTCGATGCCATCGCGCCCGAACCCGGCACCGCCCATGCAACACTGGAACTGCACGGCCGCCGGATCGCCACCCGCTGCCTGGCGGAGGGCGTGGTCTGGCTCGACTTCGACGCGTTGTGCCGCGGGCCGCGCGGCAGCGCCGACTATGTCGAGATGGCGCGCTGCTTTCACAGCGTGCTGCTGTCCAAGGTACCGGTGCTCGACGCCAGCCTGGAGGACGAGGCGCGGCGCTTCATCACTCTGGTGGACGAGTTCTACGACCGCGGCGTCAAGCTGATCCTGTCCGCGGCCGTGCCGCTGGAGCGCCTCTACCAGGGCGAGCGTCTGCGCTTCGAGTTCCAGCGCACCGAGAGCCGTCTGCGCGAAATGCAGTCGCACCAGTACCTCGCCCGGCCACACCTGCCCTGAGGAGCCGTCAAGCCGCCATGCAACCCGTCGCCGAACGCCAAGGGCCCATCCCGCTGTTCACCGCACTGCGCGAGAGCCTGCGCCAGGGCTACAGCCTCGAGCGCCTGCGCGGCGACCTGCTGGCAGGCCTCACCGTCGGCATCATCGCCGTACCCCTGTCCATGGCGCTGGCGATTGCGGTGGGCGCGCCGCCGCAGCACGGCCTGTACACCGCCATCGTGGCCGGCGCCCTGATCCCGCTATTGGGTGGCTCGCGCTTCAACATCTCCGGCCCGACTGCGGCCTTCGTCGTCATCCTGCTGCCGATCACCCACCAGTACGGCCTGGGGGGCTTGCTGCTCACCACCGTCATGGCCGGCCTCATCCTGCTGGCGATGGGCGTCGCCCGGCTGGGCCGGCTGATCCAGTTCATTCCCTATCCGGTCACGGTTGGCTTCACCGCCGGTATTGCCGTCGTCATCGCCACGCTGCAGTTCAAGGATTTCCTCGGGCTGACGGTGGCCGGCATGCCCGAGCACTACGTCGGCAAGCTCGCGGCGCTGGTCGCCGCGCTGCCCAGCTTGCGCCTGCCCGACTTCGCGGTCGGCCTGGTCACATTGCTGTGCATGCTGCTGTGGCCGCGGCTGCGCACGCCGGTGCCGCCGCACCTGGTGGCGCTGCTGGTCGGCACGGGCACCGGCTGGCTGGGCACGCAGCTGCTGACCGGCTTCGAGATCGGCACGATCGGCTCGCGCTTCAGCTGGTCCGTCGGCGAGTACAGCGGACATGGCATCCCGCCCTA
>DATLYR010000207.1 GCA_035574475.1 Nevskiales bacterium
CGAACGCCAGCCGGGCCTGTGCCTGGTCACGCCCGAGGCCAACAGCCTGGGCGTGGCCCTGATGGAGGCAATGAGCCTGGATGCCGCGCTGGCGGCCGCGCGCGCCGGCCAGGTGGACACGCTCATCGTGCTGGAGAATGACCTGTTCCGCCGCGCGCCGGCGGACCAGGTGGAAGCTGCGCTGGCCGGCGTGAAGCAGCTGCTGGTGCTGGACTACCTGAATACACCGACCGTGCAGCGCGCCAGTGCGGTGCTGCCGGTCGGCAGCTTCGCCGAGGCCGACGGCACCTGGGTCAATTACGAGGGTCGTGCGCAGCGCGCCTACCAGACCTACGCGCCCGATGCGGAAGGGCCGATGCGCGACGTGACCGAAAGCTGGCGCTGGCTGCAGCAGGTCGCGGGCGGCGCCGTGCCGGAGTGGAAGAATCTCGACGCCGTGACCGCGGATTGCGCCGCTGCGATTCCCGCGCTGGCCCGGATTCCCGACGCCGCGCCCAGCGCGGCGTTCCGCCGCGCCGGCCAGAAGCTGGCGCGCCAGCCGCACCGCTACAGCGGCCGCACCGCGATGCGCGCGCACATCAGCGTGCACGAGCCGCGCCCGCCGGTGGATCCGGATTCGCCGCTGTCCTTCTCGATGGAGGCGGCGGACAACGCGCGTGTGGCGCAGCAGGGCCGGCTGGCGGACAAGGCGCTCACCGGGCCTGGCAATGGCCGCACCGAAACAGCGCCCACGCGCCCGAACATCGTTCCGCTGGTCTGGATGCCCGGCTGGAACTCCAACCAGGCGATCACCAAGTTCCAGGACGAGATCAACGGCCACCTGCGCGGCGGCGATCCCGGCGTGCGCCTGTTCGACGCCGCCGAGGGCGGCGAATACTTCCGCCTCGAGTTCGAGGCGGCGACGGGTGCGGGGCTGCGCGTGCTGCCGCTGCATCACATCTTCGGCAGCGAGGAGCTGAGCGCGAAGAGCGCGCCGGTGGCCGAGCGCATGCCGCCCAACTACGTGGCGCTCAACGCGCGCGAGCTGGCGCGTCTCGGGCTGGCCGCCGGGCAGGGCGTACGCCTGGCCTGGAACGGCAGCAGCCTCAGCCTGCCGGTGCGGCTGGACGACAGCCTGCCGGACGGCGGCATCGGCCTGCCGCAGGGCCTGCCGGGCATGCCGGTCATCGCCGAAACGCGGCTGCAGGTGGAGAAGGCCTGATGCTGGACGCGCTGCTGCAGGCCCTGACGCCCTGGCTGCCCGTCATCCTCAAGTCGGGCCAGGTGCTCGCCATTCTGTTGACGGTGGTGATCGCGGCCGCGCTGCTGATCTGGCTCGAACGCCGCCTGCTGGGCCTGTGGCAGGACCGCTACGGCCCGAACCGGGTGTGGATCTTCGGACTCGGCCAGGTGGTGGCCGACATGATCAAGATCTTCACCAAGGAAGACTGGATTCCGCCCTTCGCCGACAAGGCGGTGTTCGTCATCGCGCCGGCAATCATCATGGTCACGCTGCTGCTGGCCTTCGCGGTCGTGCCGATCGCGCCGGGCGTGGGCGTGGTGGACATGAACGTCGGCCTGCTGTTCTTCCTGGCGATGTCCTCGCTGGCGGTGTACAGCGTGATGCTCGGCGGCTGGGCCTCGAACAGCAAGTATTCCCTGCTGGGCGCGCTGCGTGCCTCGGCGCAGATGGTCAGCTACGAGGTGTTCATGGGCCTGTCGCTGATGGGTGTGGTGGCGCTGGTCGGCAGCTTCAACCTGCGCGACATCGTCGAGTACCAGGCGCGCGAGGGCTGGCTGATCTTCCCACAATGCGTCGCCTTCCTGGTGTTCCTGGTGGCGGGCATCGCCGAGTCGCATCGCACGCCCTTCGACCTGCCCGAAGCCGAGCACGAGCTGGCGGCCGGCTTCCACACCGAGTATTCGGGCATCAAGTTCGGCATGTTCTTCGTCGGTGAGTACATCGGCGTGGTGCTGATTTCGGCCATGCTGACGAGCCTGTTCTTCGGCGGCTGGCTGGGACCGACCTTCGGTCCGGCCTGGCTGCAGGCGCTGCAGCCGATCATGTGGTTCGCGTTCAAGACCTTCCTGTTCATCTGTTTCTTCATCCTGCTGCGCGCGGCGCTGCCGCGGCCGCGCTATGACCAGCTGATGGCCTATGGCTGGAAGTTCATGCTGCCGCTGGCGCTGCTGAACCTGCTGGTGACCGGCGCCGTGGTGCTGGCGGGGAGCGCCTGAACATGTGGCAGCAGCTGAAAGAGATGTTCGACCTGCTGTGGAGCTCGCTGCGCAGCCTGGCGATGATCTTCATGCACGCCTTCCGCAAGCGCGACACCATCCAGTACCCGGAAGAAAAACCCTATGTGCCGCCGCGCTACCGCGGCCGCATCGTGCTGACGCGCGACCCGGACGGCGACGAGCGCTGCGTGGCCTGCAACCTGTGCGCGGTGGCCTGTCCGGTGGGCTGCATCGCGTTACAGAAGGCCGAGCGCGAGGACGGGCGCTGGTATCCCGAGTGGTTCCGGATCAACTTCTCGCGCTGCATCTACTGCGGCTTCTGCGAGGAGGCCTGCCCGACCTATGCGATCCAGCTCACGCCGGATTACGAGATGGCGGAGTATGACCGCCAGAACATGGTGTACGAGAAGGAGCACCTCCTGATCAGCGGCACCGGCAAGTACCCGGGCTACAGCTTCTACCGGGTGGCGGGACTGGCGATCCAGGGCAAGGACAAGGGGCAGGCGCAGAACGAGGCGCCGCCGGTGGATGTGAAGAGTTTGCTGCCGTGAAGAAAGATCAAGAATTTGACAGGATGACAAGATTAACAGGAACAACAGGACCAAAGATGTCTACTTTGAAAGTAAAAAACCTGTTAATCCTGAGAATCCTGTAATCCTGTCGCATATTTCTCTTCAGGAATCGGGGATGGAGGTACTTTTTTATCTGGCATCGGCGGTCGCGGTGGGGTCCACCGCGCTCACGATCACGCGCCTGGCGCCCGCGCACGCGCTGCTGTACCTGATCGTCTCGCTGCTGTCGGTGGCGGTGGTGTTCTTTACCCTGGGCGCGCCCTTTGCGGCGGTGCTCGAGGTGCTGGTCTATGCCGGCGCGATCATGGTGCTGTTCGTGTTCGTGATGATGATGCTCAACCTCGGCGACCAGGCCGTGGCGCAGGAGCGCCAGTGGTTCAAGCCCGGCATGTGGATCGGGCCGGCGCTGATGTCCGCCGTGCTGCTGGCCGAGATCGCCTGGCTGCTGGCCAGCGACCAGCTGCGCGGCGCCGCGCACCCGGTCGGCGCCAAGGCGGTCGGCATCGCGCTGTACGGGCCTTACCTGCTGGCGGTCGAGCTGGCCTCGATGCTGCTGCTGGCGGGGCTGGTCGCCGCCTACCACATCGGCCGGCGCGACCCGGACGAGAGGCGCGGGTCATGAGCATGCCGACACGGTGTCTGCCCGAAGGGCAGTGGGTGCGGGAGGCGTGCTCGGTTCACGGCAGGTCTGGCGAAACCCTCGCAAATAAGGTGCAGCAGTGAACGGCGTGCCGATGGAACATGCCCTGCTGCTGGCCGGCGCGCTGTTCGCGCTCGGCCTGGCCGGCGTGCTGGTGCGCCGCAACCTGCTGTTCATCCTGATGAGCCTGGAGATCATGCTCAACGCCACCGGCCTGGCCTTCGTCGCCGCCGGCGCGCGCTGGGGCCAGGCCGACGGGCAGGTGATGTTCGTCCTGATCCTCACGCTGGCCGCGGCCGAGGTCTCGGTGGGCCTGGCGCTGGTGTTGCAGGTCTACCACCGCTTCCGCACGCTGGATGCGGACGCCGTCAGCGAGATGCGCGGATGATCGGCTTCGACCTGCTGGCCTGGATCCCGGCCGCGCCGCTGGCCGGCGCGCTGCTGCTCATGGCCAGCCGCGGACGCATGCCCGAGCGGCTGGCGACGCTGGTGGGCGTGGGCTCGGTCGGCATCGCCGCGCTGCTGACGGCGCTGGTCGGCTGGCAGTTCCTGCAGGCGCCGCCCGCGGACGGGCATTACACGCAGGTGCTGTGGACCTGGTTCTCGATCGAGGGGCTGACGCCGCAGATCGGTTTCCGGCTCGACGGCCTGTCGCTGGTGATGATGGGCGTGATCACCGGCGTCGGCTTCCTGATCCACTGGTTCGCGTCGGCCTATATGCACGACGACGACGGCTTCGCGCGCTTCTTCGCGTACATGAACCTGTTCGTCGCCAACATGCTGGTGCTGGTGCTGGCCGACAACCTGCTGCTGCTCTACCTCGGCTGGGAAGGCGTGGGCCTGTGCAGCTACCTCCTGATCGGCTTCTGGTACCGCGACCCGGCGAATGGTCTGGCGGCAAGAAAGGCCTTCATCATCACGCGCGTGGGCGACACTTTCATGGCCATCGGCCTGTTCATCCTGGCCACGCGCCTGGGCACGCTCGATATCCAGACACTGATGGCCCTGGCGCAGCAGCAGTGGCCGGTCGGCTCGACCCTCGCCACCGTCACCGCGCTGCTGCTGCTCGGCGGCGCGGTCGGCAAGTCGGCGCAGCTGCCGCTGCAGACCTGGTTGCCGGATGCGATGGCCGGCCCGACGCCGGTCTCGGCGCTGATCCATGCCGCCACCATGGTGACCGCCGGCGTGTACCTGATCGCGCGCACGCACGGCCTGTTCGAGCTGTCGCCCTTTGCCCTCGAGGCGGTGGGCTGGGTCGGCGGGCTGACGCTGCTGCTGGCCGGCTTCACCGCGCTCACCCAGACCGACATCAAGCGCATCCTCGCCTATTCGACCATGAGCCAGATCGGCTACATGTTCCTGGCGCTGGGCGTGGGCGCCTGGTCCGCCGCGATCTTCCACCTGATGACGCATGCCTTCTTCAAGGCGCTGCTGTTCCTGTCGGCCGGCGCGGTGATCCTGTGCATGCACCACGAGCAGGACATCTTCCGCATGGGCGGGCTGCGCCGGCGCCTGCCGCTGTCGTTCTGGAGCTTCATCATCGGCGGCTCGGCGCTGGCCGCGCTGCCCTTCGTGACCGCCGGTTTCTACAGCAAGGAGGCGATCCTGTGGGGTGCCTGGGCCACCGGTCACAAGGCGCTGTGCCTGATGGGCCTGTTCGGCGCGCTGCTGACCTCGATCTACACCTTCCGG
>DATLYR010000208.1 GCA_035574475.1 Nevskiales bacterium
AGCCTGCCCGATCCCGCCAGCGCGCATCTCATCCGCGCCCTGACCATGCCGGGCCGTTTCCTGGCGCAGTGCGCCGCGCGCCTCGAGTGCCATGTGCACGGCGCCTGCATCGGTTCCGGCGTGGAGCTGCCGGCCTTCTGCCGGCGCGTGACCGCGGCGAAAGACACGTTTTTCCACATGCCGGAGCTGCAGCTCGGCCTGCTGCCGGGCGGCGGCGGCTGCGTCAGCATCCCGCGCCGCATCGGCCGCCAGCGCACCGCGTGGTGGGTGCTGTCCGGCCGGCGCATCAACGCAAAGACCGCCCTCGAGTGGGGATTGGTGGATGAAATCGTCGAGCCGCCCTCACCACATCGGACGAAGTAGCCACGGGCCTTCTCCACATACCTTTAGTCCATTGCAACACGAGTCGTATTACCCATGCCCGACAATCACCGACCCACCGACCGCCCCAGTGTGATGCAGGCCTTCACCGGTCTGTCCACCGACGAAATGGACATCCTGGCGCAGGCCGATCGTTTCGCGCAGAAGGAGCTCTACCCGCTCGCCCAGCGCATGGACGACGAGGAATGGTGGCCCGAGGACGTGTTCAGGAAGATCGGTGCGACCGGCTATTTCGGCATCACCGCACCGGAGACTTACGGTGGCTCGGGCATGGACGTTTTCACGAGCGGCCTGATCCTGCAGGCCATCGGCCGCTGGAATCACGCCCTCGCCCTGGCCTGGGTGGCGCACGAAAACCTGTGTCTGCACAACATCCTGCGCAACGCCAACGAGGCGCAGAAACGGAAATATCTGCCCGGCCTGTGCAAGGGCACGCTGATCGGCGCGCTCGGCCTGACCGAGCCGGGCGCAGGCAGCGATGCGCTGGGTTCGATGAGGACCGTCGCGCGCCGCGAGGGCGACCACTACATTCTCAACGGCCGCAAGATCTACATCACCAACGGTCCGGTGGCCGACGTGCTGCTGGTCTATGCCAAGACCGACAAGGACAAGGGCGCGCAGGGCATCTCGGCCTTCATCGTCGAAAAGGATTTTCCCGGCTTCAAGGTCGCGCAGAAGCTCATCAAGATGGGCTTCCGCGGCTCGCAGACCGCGGAGCTGGTGTTCGACGACTGCAAAGTTCCCGCCGAAAACCTGGTCGGCGCCGAGAACAAGGGCGTGCGCGTGGTGATGAGCGGGCTGGACCTCGAGCGCGCCATGATCTCGCCGATCTGCCTCGGCATCGCCGAGCGCGCGCTGGCACTGTCGCTGGACTATGCGCGCCAGCGCAAGCAGTTCGGCCAGCCGATCGCCAGCTTCCAGATGATCCAGTCCAAGCTGGCCGACATGTACACCTGGGTCGAGAGCATGCGCCTGTTCACCTACCAGGTGCTGCGCGCGGCCAGCGTGATCGGCGAGGACGAGGGCGGCCGCGGCGAGATCCACAAGCTGACCGCCGCCGGCGTGATGTATGTCGCGGAAACGATGAACAAGGTGCTGAACGAGGCGGTGCAGATCCACGGCGGAACCGGTTACATCTGGGAGAGCGAGATCAACCGCCTGTATCGCGCGATCAAGCTGCTGGAGATCGGTGCCGGCACCACCGAGGTGCGCAAGATCATCATCAGCGGCGAGTTGCTGCGGGAGTAGACCGGACCTTGGCTTTGTCACTGTCACTCCCGCGAAAGCGGGAATCCAGCAGAAGCAGCGCTTGATCCACTGGATCCCCGCCTGCGCGGGGATGACAGGCAACAACAATGAACGAACAAACCATCCTCGACGAACTCTGGGCCGCGCCCACGGTCTTCCACCCTGACCTGTTCAAGGGCAAGGTCGCGCTGGTCTCCGGCGGCGGCACGGGACTTGGGCGTGCCATTGCCCTGCTGTTCGCGCGGCTGGGCGCGGACCTCGCCCTCTGCGGCCGCACGCAGGAAAAACTCGACCGCGTGGCGGAGTTCCTGCGCGGCAAGGGCCTGCGCGTATTGCCGGTGACCTGCAACATCCGTGAGCCGGAGCAGGTCGAGAACCTGTTCCAGAGGCTCGACGCCGAGTACGGCCGGCTGGATTACCAGATCAACAACGCCGGCGGCCAGTTCCCGGGGCACGCCATCGACTACCCGGTGAAGGGCTGGAACGCGGTCATCAACAACAACCTCAACGGCACCTGGTACATGATGCAGCGTGCCGCGCAGTACTGGCGGGATAAGCAGGCACCGGGCAGCATCGTCAACATCATTGCGGTCGCCGACCGCGGCATGCCGGGCGTGGCACACACTGCCGCGGCGCGGGCCGGCGTCGCCGCACTCACCCGTACCGTCTCGGTCGAATGGGCGCCGCTCAACATCCGCGTCAACTGCGTGGCGCCGGGGCTCACCGCCACCGAAGGGCTCGGGGTCTACCCGCCCGAGGCCACGCACGAATGGCCGCGCGCCAATCCGATGAAACGCCCCGGCACGCCGATGGAAATCGCCGAGGCCTGCGTGTTCCTGAGCGCGCCCTCAGGCGGTTTCATCAACGGCGAGGTGCTGGTCGTGGACGGCGGAGGCTACAACTGGGGTGAAATCTGGACCGCCGGCCGGCCAGATTACTTCAAGTAGACATCGAGCCGCGACGCCAGCCATCCGCCCGCGAGCATTGCCGGCAGGAACAGCAGCGCCGCCGGCTGCAGCAGGCCGGCCGAGACGATCGCCGGGCCCGGGCAGAAGCCCGCCAGCCCCCAGCCCAATCCGAATGTCAGCGCGCCCAGCACCAGGCGCCGGTCGATCGCCGTCACGGCCGGCGGGCTGAAATTCCCCGCCAGGAACGGCTGGCCGCGGCGCCGCAGCCAGGCAAAACCCGGGACCGTGACGCCCAGCGCGCCGGCCATCACGAACAGCAGCGCCGGGTTCCAGTGCGCATCCCAGGTCAGGAAGCCCAGCACGATCTTCGGGTCGGCCATGCCCGACAGCACCAGGCCCATGCCGAACAGCAGCCCCGCCAGCAGCGTCAGCAACAGTTCTTTCATGGCGCCAACCCGGCCAGCAGCGGGCGCAGCAGCGAGGCGGTGGCGATGCCCGCACCCATGAACAGCAGCACCGACACCAGCGAGCGGCGCGACAGCCGCGCGAGTCCGCAGACGCCATGCCCGCTGGTGCAGCCGTTGCCGAGGCGCGTGCCAAGGCCGACCAGCAACCCCGCCAGCACGATCAGCGCGATTCCGGCAGCATCCGGCAGCGGCGCGTGCGGCATGGCGGCAATGCCCGTGATGACGGCCAGCCAGCCGCCCAGCACCAGCCCGCCGAGAAACAGCAGGCGCCAGCGACGCTCCGCGGCGGCACCGAACAGCGTGCCGAAGGCGATGCCGCTGATGCCGGCGATGCGGCCAAAGGCGGCATACAGCAGCAGCGCCGAGGCGCCAATCAGTACGCCGCCCAGCAGGGCCGGCCACAGGCTCATGGGAATGTCGCCTTGAATACTATACCCTGTATAGTATATGATGCATCGGAATATGACAAGCAGGAGATGACATGCGCGACTGGGAAGAGAACAAGGCGCAGGTACTGGCACGGCTGCGGCGGGCCGAGGGCCAGCTGCGCGCGGTCATCCGGATGGTCGAGCGCGAGGACGATTGCGAACGCACCGCGCAGCAGCTCTCCGCCGCACGCAAGGCGCTGGACCGCGCTTTCTACGACATGCTGGCCTGTGCCATGCGCAGGCAATTCACCGATCTCGGCCTGGACAGCCCGCGCGCGCGCAGCGAGCTGGCGCACATGACCGAGCTGCTGACCCGCTACGGCTGATACATGGGCCTGTTGCTCGGCATTGCGGTGGGGCTGGTGCTGGGTCTGACCGGCGCCGGCGGCTCGATCCTGGCCGTGCCGCTGCTGATGTGGGGGCTCGACTGGACGCTGGTGCAGGCCGCGCCGGTGGCGCTGATCGCCGTGGCCGCGGCCTCCGCCTTCGGCACGCTGGCCGCCTGGGACGTGGCCTACATCCGCTACCGTGCGGCGGCACTCATGGCGCTGGCCAGCCTGCTGACCGCACCGCTCGGCCTGCTGGCGGCGGCCGCGCTGCCGCACGCCGGGCTGGTCGTGCTGTTCGGTGTCGTGCTGCTGGGCGTGTCCGTGCAGATGGCCTGGCAGGCGCGGCGCGCGCCGGAGGAAACCCGCGTCGTGCGCGCAGCGGTGGCGGGCGACGAGGGTCACGCGCGCGGCCCGCTGTGTCGCCTCAACCCGGTCACCAGGCGCATCGTCTGGACGCGCCCCTGCGCCATTGCGCTCGGCGCCTGCGGTGCGGTCACGGGCTTCCTGTCCGGCCTGATGGGCGTCGGCGGCGGCTTCGTCATCGTGCCGACGCTGCGCGCGATCAGCGAAGTCTCCATCCACTCGGCGGTGGCCACCTCGCTGATGGCGATTGCGCTGATCAGCAGCGCCACCGTGGCCAGCGCCTGGCTGCTGGGCCACGACCTGCCCTGGCGGGTCGCGCTGCCCTTTGCGCTCGGCGCGCTGGCCGGCATGCTCGCCGGCCGCCGGCTGGCGCCACGCATCGCCGGCCCGTGCCTGCAGGCCGGCTTTGCCGCGCTGGCCGGCACGGTGGCGCTGGCCCTGATCGCACAGGGCCTCCATCTCGTCTGAGGGTAGACGTCATGATCTTCCGCCAGCTCTTCGACCGCGAATCCAGCACCTACACCTACCTGCTCGCCTCCCGGCCGGGCGGCGAGGCGCTGCTGATCGACCCGGTCAAGGAGCAGACCGACAGCTACCTGGCGCTGATCGAGCAGCTGGGCCTGAAGCTCGTGATCGCCACCGACACGCACACCCATGCCGACCACGTCACTGCCCTGGGCGACCTGCGCCTGGCCACCGGCTGCGTGACGATGATGGGCGAG
>DATLYR010000209.1 GCA_035574475.1 Nevskiales bacterium
GGCCGATCTTCTCCAAATTGCGGCCGCGCGCGAAGCCGGGCGTGGTGGCCTCGACCAGGAACAGCGAGGTGCCCTTGGCGCCGGCCCTGGGATCGGTCTTGGCGAAGACGATCAGCAGGTCGGCATGCTGGCCGTTGGTGATGAAGGTCTTCTGGCCGTTGATCACGTAATGATCGCCGTCGGCGATGGCCGTGGTGCGGATGCCCTGCAGATCGGAGCCGGCGCCCGGCTCGGTCATGCAGATCGCGCCCACCCTCTCGCCGCTGACCAGTTTCGGAATGTACTTGCGCTTCTGTTCCTCGGTGCCGAGATGGGCGATGTAGGGACAGACGATGTCCGAGTGCACCGCCACGTTCGCGGCCATGGCGCCAAAGCCCAGTCGCCCGATCTCCTCGAGCACCACGCAGGAATACTCGAAGGGCGCGCCGATGCCGCCGTACTCGGCAGGCGCATCCACGCACAACAGGCCCGCCTCACCCAGCTCGTTCCACAGCGCGCGCGGCGCGATGCCGGCGCGCTCCCACTGGTCGTAGTAGGGCACGACCCGGTCCTTGAGGAAACGGACGACGGTGTCGCGGAACAGTTCAAGTTCGCTGTCGGAGGTCATGGTTGGCTCGCTCGGGCAGGGCGGGGAGAATTCGAATTTTACCGCCTCCGGATAAACTGGGCGCATGGAGTTCGTCAACCAGATGATCCTGCTCGCCGGGTTGCTGTTCGTGGTCAGCATCCTCGCCACCGTGGTCACGCCGCGTCTGGGCGTGCCGCTGCTGCTGGTATTCCTGGTGATCGGCATGCTGGCCGGCGAGAATGGCCCCGGCGGCATCGTATTCAACGACTACCGCCTGGCCAACCTGGCCGGAACCGCCGCGCTGGCGGTGATCCTGTTCGATGGCGGCATGCGCACGCAGCTGCAGAGCTTCCGCGTCGCGCTGGCGCCCTCCGCCACGCTGGCCAGCCTGGGCGTGCTGCTGACCTGTCTGTTGACCGGTCTGGCCGCGGCCCACATCCTCGGCTTCGGCTGGGCGGAGGGGTTGCTGATCGGCGCCATCGTCGCCTCGACCGACGCGGCGGCCGTGTTCTCTCTGCTGCACACCAGCGCGGTGTCGCTCAACCAGCGCGTGACCGCGACTTTGGAGATCGAGTCCGGTACCAACGATCCGGCGGCCGTGTTCCTGACCCTGGCCCTCATCCAGTACCTGCTCGGGCCGTCCGAATTCGGATGGCTGGATTCGCTGCTGTTCTTCCTGTGGCAGATGGGCGGCGGCGCCGTGCTCGGCCTGGGCGGCGGCTGGCTGGCCATGCAGGCACTGAACCGCTTACGCCTGGCCGAATCGCTCTATCCGCTGCTGGCGCTGTTCAGCGGGCTGCTGATCTTCGGGGCCGCTGCCAACCTCAATGCCAGCGGCTTCCTTGCCGTTTACATCGCAGGCCTGATCCTGGGCAACCGGCCCGTGCATGGTTTCAGCGCCATACGCCGCTTCCACGACGGCATCGCCTGGATGGCACAGATCGGGATGTTCGTGATTCTGGGTCTGCTGGTCACGCCGGTGCAGCTGGCGCCGCTGGTCGTGCCGGGCTTGCTGATCGCCGGCGTGATGATCGTGTTCGCACGGCCGTTGGCGGTGTGGCTGTGCCTGCTGCCGTTCCGCTTCCCCTGGCGTGAGCAGCTGTTCATCGCCTGGGTCGGACTGCGCGGCTCGGTGCCGATCCTGCTGGCGACTTACCCGCTGATGGCGGGGCTCGAGCATGCGCTGCTCTACTTCAATGTCGCCTTTTTCATCGTACTGGTGTCGCTGGTGCTGCAGGGCTGGAGCATCGCGCCGGCGGCGCGTCTGCTGGGCCTGCAGGTGCCGAACAGCGAGGTGCGCGTGCATCGCAGCGATTTCGATCTGCCCGGCCAGCAGGGCTACGAGATCGTCAGCTACCGCGTCGCGCCGCACAGTATGCCGGCCAACCGCCCGACCAAGAACCTGCCCCTGCCCGAGAACAGCCGCATCGTCTGCGTGGTACGCGATGGACGGCTGCTGAGCAGGGACTGGGGCGCCTTGCAGCCGGGGGATTACGTATCGTTGTTGACCGAAAAAGACAGCCTGCCGGCACTGGACCAGCTGTTCCAGGCCGAGGCGCCGCCGCCACGCGGCCGTGCGCGCCGCTTCTTCGGCGAATTCATCATCAATCCCGAGGCCTCGCTAGCGGAACTGGCGGACAGCTACGGCCTGGAGCTGCCGCCAGGCCACGCCGGTGAAACCGTCGCGCAATTCGTCGAGCGTACGCTGCCGCGGCCCGTGGTCGGCGACCGCGTGACGCTGGGCGACTTGCAGCTGGTGATCAAGTCCATGGAGGATGGAAGAGTCACCGCCATCGGCCTGCGCTTCAACCTGGAGCAGACTTGAGCTGGTTCTGGCTCGCGCTGGCCAGCGCCTTCCTGCTGGCCTCCGGCGACACCGCCGCGAAACGGCTGCTGCAGGGCTACGAGGCCCGCGAGATGACGCTGGTCTATGCGGTGTTCGCCGCGCTGTGCCTGCTGCCCTGGCTGCTCTGGCTGCCCTGGCCGGCGTTCACGCCGGCATTCTGGGGCTGGGTTGCGGCGCTGATCCCGCTCGAATTCCTCGGCATGCTGCTGTATCTCGCCGCGATCCGCGACAGCCCGCTGGCGCTGACCGTGCCCTATCTGGCCTTCACCCCGGTCTTCATGGTGCTGACCGGCTACCTGGTGCTGGGCGAGCGGGTTTCCGCGCAGGGTCTGGCCGGCATCGGGCTGATCGTCATCGGCGCCTACAGCCTGAATGCCGAGCACTGGCGCGGCGGCTGGCTGGCGCCGCTGCGCGCCATCGCGCACGAACGCGGCTCGCGCTACATGCTGGGCGCAGCGGCGGTCTACAGCCTGACCTCGGTCATGGGCAAGGCCGCGATGCAGCACGTGCCGCCGGTGTTCTTCGGGCCGTTCTATTTCCTGCTGCTCGGGCTGGCCGCGCCCCTGGTGCTGGCCGCGGACCGGCCGGCGCGGCTGAAGGCGCTGTGGCGGCGGCCGGCGGCGCATCTGCTGATCGGGCTGCTGGCCTCGGCCATGGTCATCACGCATTTTCTTGCGCTGGCGCAGGTGGAGGCGGCCTATATGATCGCGGTCAAGCGCAGCAGCCTGCTGTTCGGCATTCTCTACGGCGCGCTCCTGTTCGGCGAGCAACGCCTGCGCCAGCACCTGGCCGCTGGTGCGCTCATGGTCGCCGGTGTCGCGGTGCTGGTGCTATGAGCGGCGATTCCGGCCAGAAGATCGGCTAACCTCCGCTGGCAGACTCATCAGCACCGTGGCGCTCGGGCCACAAACCGCGGCAATCCACGTCTTCGCCGGCGCGACGCCGCTGCTTGCAGTCGCGGATCGCCTGCTGGCGCTCGGGTGGCAGCCGTTCGAAGGCCTCGCGCCGCGCACGGATCCGTTCGCGCATCTGTGCCCGCTGTTCAGGCGTCATGTGCTTGAACTTCTCGTGACGCGCCTGTATCCGCCGACGCTCCTCGGGTGTCATTTTCTGCCAGCGTTCGGCACCCTCCAGCATGCGCTGCTGTCGCTCGGCCGACAGCGCGTTCCAACGCTCCTGATGCATCTGCAGCAACAGCTGCTGCTGCTCGGGCTTCAGCTGGTCCCAAGGGGTGCCGGGCGTCTGCGCCGGCACGGACGCCGCGAAGAGGGCCAGCACAAGCGCGGCGCCGCTAAACAGACTCGTCTTCATCGCCGTATTCCTCCAGCCATTGGTAAAACTCCAGGTTCTCGTACAACTCCTCGCTCTCGGCCACTGCCGTCAGCCAATCGCCAGCCGCATCGCGGGCTGCCGGACGCTGTGTGGACAGCAACGCGGCGGCCAGGGTCAGCACCAGCGTGGCAGCCAGCGCCGGTCGCCAGCCGAACCCCCGTGCCGGTGCATCGTTCAGCGCGCGGCGGCGGGCCACACGCAACCGAGCGATCGTGAACGGATCCAGCGTGGCGATACTGCGCTCGAGTTCGGCGCAGGCCGCCGCCATGAGGGCCCGATCGCGGTTCGTGATGGGTTCATCGTTCATGGCCATTCCTCACCCAGTTCGTTTCTCAGGCGCGCCAGCGCACGGGACAGATGGGTTTTCACGCTCCCGGTGCCCAGCCCCAGTGCCTGCGCCGTGGCGCTGACATCCAGGCCCTCCCAGACGCGCAGCAGAAAAACCTGTTGCTGACGCAGAGGCAGGGCCTGCAAAGCGGCTTCCAGCCGACTCATGCTCCGCTCGCGCTGCAGGGCGTGCAGCGGATCGCTGGCCACGCCGGCCGGACAGCCATCCATGGCGGCCACGGCCTCCTCGCCTCCGAACAGGCGCCAGCCGCCACGGCGGTGACGACGGTGCCAATCGAAGATGCGGCTTTGCAGCACGCGATAGAACAGCGGCGACCACTCGGTTTGCGGTCGCTGCCGATAACGGCGCACGAAACCGAGCATGGACTCCTGGACCAGATCCAAGGCCTCGTCACGATTGCGGACTGCGAACTCGGCCAGCCGCAGCGCACGACGTTCGACCGCGGCCAGAAAGGCATCCAACTCCACCTCGAGGCTCGGGTTCATGGCAGTGACCGGGCCGACGGCATCCGCGCCCGCCCTGGTGAAGGGCGGGTGTTCACGGTCTTTGGGCAGGCGGGAAAACTTCATGACAGCCTTAACGCACGGCACACGCGTGGGTTGACAGCCGGGGCGTCACAAACACTCAAAAACCCGCGGTTTTATGGCCTTTGACCCTCGCCTGCAGCGATCCGGTTATGCACACAGACCGTGGAACATATCCTGGGTATGCGGGGTGTGCAGGCGATTACGAGAAATGCCTCGGTATAGGCACATCTCATTGAAATGAAATGAGTTATTTCCTCGTGCCCTGCCCGGGTCGTGAAACCGTGAAACACCCGCCACTTCATCCCGGGCGGGCCGCCAACGAACTATCCCCACAGTTATCCACAGGGCGGAAAGCAGCAAAGCCGCATGAAAAAAGGGCTGATCGAAAAGTGACGGAACCGGGGCCACCGATACGGCAGCCACCCCGAGAAAACGCCTCGCGGTCGAGCCGCTAACCGTTACAGTAGCGCGCATGCCCGCCACCACCCCTGCCGCTGTCCTGCAGATCGCCGTGCCTGCGCCGCTGTTCCAGGCCTTCGACTACCTGCCGCCGGCCGGTGTTGACGCGCAACAACTGCAGCCCGGCGTGCGCCTGCGCGTGCCCTTCGGCCGCGGACGGCGCATCGGCGTACTGCTCGGCACGGCCGCCCAGACCGAGGTCAGCGCCGGCAGGCTCAAACGCGCGCTGGAAATCCTGGACGATGAACCGGTATTGCCGCCCGATCTGCTCGAGCTGTGCCGCTGGGCTGCCGAGTACTACCACCACCCGCTGGGTGAAGTGCTGGCGACCGCCCTGCCGGCGCGGCTGCGCGAGGGCGGCCCGCTGCGCGCGGCACGCAGCCGCAAGACCGCTGAATCCCCGAGCCCAGCGGGCCCGCCTCCGCCGCTGAATCCCGAGCAGGCGCAGGCCCTGGCGCAGGTTCGCGAAGCGCTCGGGCGCTTCCAGCCCCTGCTGCTCGAGGGCGTGACCGGCAGCGGCAAGACCGAGGTTTACCTGCGGGCCATCAGCGAGGTGGTCGCGCAGGGCCGGCAGGCGCTGGTGCTGGTGCCGGAAATCGGCCTGACGCCGCAGTTCGTGGCGCGCTTCCGTGCGCGCCTCGGCGCGCAGCTGGCGCTGGCGCACTCGGGCCTGGCCGACGGCGAACGGCTCAATGCCTGGCTGGCGGCGCGCAGCGGCGAGGCCGGTGTCGTGATCGGCACGCGCTCGGCGGTATTCACGCCGCTGCCGCGGCTGGGCCTGGTCGTGATCGACGAGGAGCACGACGCCTCCTACAAGCAGCAGGAGGGCTTCCGCTATTCGGCGCGCGACCTCGCCATCCGCCGCGCGCAGCAGGCCGGTGTGCCGGTGCTGCTGGGCTCGGCCACGCCCTCGCTGGAGAGCCTGCACAACGCCATCGCCGGTCGCTACCGGCTGCTGCACCTGAAGCAGCGCGCCGGCGCGGCCGAGCACCCGCCCATGCATCTGATCGACGTGCGCGGGCAGCATCTGCGCGAAGGCCTGTCGAACGCGCTCATCGCCCATGTCCGCCGGCATCTGGACGCCGGCGGCCAGGCGCTGCTGTTCCTGAACCGGCGCGGCTTTGCGCCGACGCTGATGTGCCACAGCTGCGGCTGGGTGGCGGACTGCAGGCGCTGCGACGCGCACATGACCCTGCACCGCGCACACGACAAGCTGCGCTGCCATCACTGCGGCGCCGAGCGCCCGCCCGAGCCGGCCTGCCCGCAGTGCCGCTCCCAGGACCTCTTGGCCGTCGGCCAGGGCACCGAGCGCGTGGAACAGGCGCTGCAGGAACTGTTCCCGGGCGTGGGGCTGGCGCGCATCGACCGCGACACCACGCGCCGCAAGGGCGCGCTCGACCGCCTGCTGGACGAGGTCCACAGCGGTCAGGCGCGGCTGCTGATCGGCACGCAGATGCTGGCCAAGGGCCATGATTTTCCCGAGGTCACGCTGGTCGGCGTGCTCAATGCCGATGCCGGGCTGTTCAGCGCCGACTTCCGCGCACCGGAACGCATGGCGCAGCTGATCACGCAGGTGGCCGGACGCGCCGGGCGCGCCAGCAGGCCGGGCGAGGTCTATATCCAGACCCACCAGCCGCAGCACCCCCTGCTCAACCAGTTGATCCGCGCCGGCTACCGGGCCTTCGCCGAGGCCGCGCTCGAGGAACGGCGCGAGGCGGCTTATCCCCCGTACGGCCACCTGGCGCTGCTGCGCGCCGAATCCGTGCAGCCGTCCGCAGCGCTGCAATTCCTCGACGAGGCCGCCGCGCTGGCGCGCGCGGCGCTGCCCAAAGACCTGGAGCTGTGGGGGCCGGTGCCGGCGCCGATGGAACGCCGCGCCGGCCGCGTGCGCGCGCAGCTGCTGCTGCAGTCGCCCGCGCGCAAGCCACTGCACGCCCTGCTGCGCGACTGGGTGCCGCAACTCGACCAGCTGCCCGCCGCACGGCGCGCGCGCTGGTCGCTGGATGTCGACCCGCAGGATTTGATGTAACGAATGGGCTCTTCCGATTTAGCCCTATAATCGGGCCATGCACGCCTTGACCCGTCACGCTGCTGACCCTGCGCCTCAGATTAGCGACGTGGCGGCTTACCTGCCGCCGGAAATCGGCCCGATCTCCAACCCCCAGACCGATCTGCCCCGTCTGGCCAAGGATCCGAAAGTCATCACGGCGATCGAGGCTCGCCTCGCGCAGATACCAACCACCCATCATCTGTATCTGCACGATTCGCGGAAAGTCGGCTTTCTGCCGCCCAATAGCGTGCATCTCGTACTGACCTCGCCGCCGTACTGGACGCTCAAGGACTACCGCGAGCATCCCGACCAGATGGGCTTTATCGCCGACTACGAACAGTTTCTGAGTGACCTGGATCGCGTGTGGAAGATTTGCTACGAAGCGCTTGTGCCAGGTGGGCGGTTGATATGCGTGGTAGGGGATGTCTGTCTGTCACGACGCAAGAATGCCGGCGAACACGCCGTCATACCGCTGCATGCCTCGATCCAGGAGCATTGCCGGCGTCTGGGTTTCTCGAATCTGGCGCCGATCATCTGGCACAAGATCGCCAACGCCGCCTATGAGGCCAACGGCAACGGCGGCGGTTTTCTGGGAAAGCCGTATGAGCCGAATTCGGTCATCAAGAACGACATCGAATTCATCCTGATGGAGAGAAAGCCCGGCGGATACCGCAGCCCGTCACTGGCCACCCGGATCCTGAGCCTGATTCCCGCGGATCGACACAAAATCTGGTTCCAGCAGATCTGGACCGGCGTCACGGGCGCCTCCACCCGTCACCATCCCGCGCCTTATCCACCCGAACTGGCGGAGCGCCTGGTACGCATGTTCTCGTTCGTGGGTGATACCGTTCTCGACCCTTTCATGGGCACAGGCACCACCAATGTCGCTGCCGCGACCTGGGGCCGCAACAGTATCGGCATCGAAGTTGACCCCGTGTATTTCGATATGGCGGCCCAACGTATCGAACGGGATCTGCCACGCATGTTCGCCCAGCACCACGTATTTTCTCATCGCTGACGGAATCCCGTTTAATGGACGTGAACAAGGGACTGGCTGCGGCCGTCGCTTACTTCTGGAAAGTCCGCCATCGTCAGAAGCGCTTTCAAGGCAAAAAGAGCGGGCGCAAGGATGCCGGCAACCGGGGTGCCGTTACCGGCGGCAAGCATGCTGACGGTTTTGTCAGGCTGATTGCGGATATCGTTAAAGAGGCCGGCCTGCCGGAGGCCTGTGTCTACGCGCGTGAAAAAGCCGCGCGCACGCTGCCGGGGTATTTTCGCCCCAGCAAGGAATGGGATCTGGTGGTCGTTTCCCGCGGCGAGATCGTTGCCGTGGTCGAAGTCAAATCCCAGGTTGGCAGTTTTGGCAACAATTTCAACAATCGCGTCGAAGAGGCCCTGGGCAATGCGACCGATTTCTGGACAGCCTACCGGCAAGGCATATACAAGCCTTCGCAGAGGCCCTGGTTGGGCTATCTGTTCATGCTGGAGGAACACGTAAAGTCGCTGAGACCGGCCCGGCGGGTCAGTTTGCGTCACTTTCCGATGGATCCCGCCTTCCAGGAATGCTCTTATGCACGGCGGTATGAGTTGGTATGCGAACGTCTTCTGCGTGAGCGGCTTTACGACGCCACCTGTTTCTTCACTTCAAGCCGGAAGAGCGGCTTGCGCGGTGAGTTTCACGAACCGAATTCCGAGTTAAGCATCCGGAAATTCGCCGTATCCCTGCACGCGCGCGCTGCTGCATTCGCGAAACTACAAACCTAGCGCGGCGGCGCGACGAACAGGCGATCGAGGAAATCCGGGTCGTCGAAATGGGCCTGGCCGACGAAGGCCGTGGCATGCCGGCCCCACTGGCGCATGGCGCCGGGGCTGTGGATGCCGCTCGGCCACAGCCAGAAACGCTCCAGCCGCGCTGTCCCAGGCACGATGCCACGGCGTCCGAACAGGCTGCGGCGGCGGCCGGTGCCGTCCTCGAGGCTCAGCAGTTCGGCGTAAGGGCGCAGTTCGTATGGCCGGCTTTCCTGCGCCGCCACCTCGCCCCGCGGCACCACGCGGCGCACGTAATGCGTGGCGCTCTGCAGGCGGATCGCCAGCGGGCCGCCGCCGACCTCGCCCTGCGGGAACAGCATCGGCTCGTCCCAGGCGCTGCCCTGTGGCCGGCGGGCCAGCGGGCGCGCGGGGAAGTAGTAGCGGTAACAGCCACAGGAATGGATGGTGTCGTAGACCAGCGGCCGTCCGTCGCGCGCCAGGGTGACGCGCCAGAGCACGCCATCCAGCGCGCCCGCGTAGGAATCGAGCGGCTTTTGTGGCGGCCGTTCGGAGAACCACAGGGCATAGACCAGCTGCGGCAGCACCACGCCGTTAAAGCGCGTCCAGGCGGTCAGATAATAGGTGACCGGCTGCGCGCTATCCACGCCGGGCCGGCCATTCGGCAGCCGCGGCACGCCCGGCAGGTCGAAGTCGCCATTCGTCTCCTGCCACCAGACCGGTGCGTACGCCTGCACCAGTCGTTGCCACTGTTCCGCGCTGAGCCGTGGGACGCCGAGTGAATCCTCGTTGGAGGGCGACAGCCAGCCCGCGACCGTGCCGGGATCCAGAACCTGCACACCCGCCGGCGGGTGCCACAGCACCAGTCGTCCCGGTGCGTCGAGCTGCGCGAGCGGCGTGGCGTAATCGCGCCGCACCTCCTCGTGAAACCGGCGGATGCCGCGGTTCAGGAACGGCACCGCCAGCGGATACAGCCCGATCATGCGCCTGAACACCGAGTAATCCGACGGCGGCAGTACCAACTCGCGCAGCCGCTGGCGCTGCTGCGCCTCGCGGAAGTCATGCGTCGCCAGGGCCTGGGCGCATTCGTCCAGCCGCTGCAGCTTCTCGCGGACGCCGGCCGCGCCGGCGTTCTGCAGCTCGATTGCGCGCGCGACCAGGTCCTGCTGGCGCAGATGGCCGACCCAGGTGTCGAAGCGTTCGCCGTCCAGCGCAGCGTCGCGCAACGAGGCCAGGAAGCGCGTGCTGCGCAGGTAGGGGAAGCCCGGCACACGGTGGCTGCCCGCGTCGCGCGCGCCGCTTTCGTCCACCCGCGCATCGAGTTCCGCGTACAGCTGCCGGCAGCGCGTCACCTCGTCGTCCGGCGACGCGGGGCGGGGGCCGGGCTGCGCGCAGCCGGCGGCCAGCAGCGCCAGCAGCACGGCGAAAAGAGGGCTCGAAGGGTGGGGGCGTGGGTTCATGCGCGGCTTCCGGACGAGGGTCCATGCTAGCAAAGCCGGATCGGGCACCGGGCGCCCGCTGCGCGGCCGCCGTTGTAGACTCTGGGCCAGCTGCGCCTCGCAAAAAAACGAGCCGGGGAGGGCCGCGCATGTCGATTCCGCAAACGCCGGGGGTCTGGCCGCAGGTCTGGCGCGCGCTCGCGGCCGCCGCCCTCGGTGCGTTGCTCATGGCCGCCGCCGTGGATCTCTTCGATCTGTACGGGCTGCGGGTTTACCTGGTGCAGTTCGGCGCGCTGGGCGGCTTTGCGTGGTCGCTGCTGAGCCACTGGCAGAAACGCTTCGCGGCGCTCGAAGCGGCACTCAAGACGACACCGGCCCGGCCCGTGGCAGCCGTTGCGGCGCCGGCGCCTGAACCCGCCGTCTCGCAGCCTGCCGCGGCGCCGCCCGCAACCGCCGCCGCTACGGCGCGACCGCCCACTCCGGAACCGCCGTCCCGGCCGAGCTGGAAGGAAGCGGCGCCGCAGTCGCTCGAGCCGAGCCTGCTGTCGCGCTGGGTGGAGGCGGGCCTGGCCTGGTTCAAGCGCGGCAACCCGATGGCGCGGGTCGGCATCGTGGTGCTGTTCTTCGGCGGCGCCTTCCTGGCGCGCTACGCGGCCGAATCCGGCCTGTTCCCGATCGAAGTGCGGCTGATGACGCTGGCCGCCGGCGCGATGGTCCTGCTCGGCCTCGGCTGGCGGCTGCGCGACAATAACCGCAACTACGCGCTGATTCTGCAGGGCGGCGGCATCGCGGTGCTGTACCTGACCGTGTTCGCCGCGCTCAAGCTCTATCACCTGGTGGCGCCGGGCTTCGCGTTGCCGGTGATGATCGTCATCGCGCTCGCCGCCGCGGTGCTGGCGGTGGCGCAGAACGCGCTGGTGCTGGCGGTGATTGGTTTTTCCGGCGGCTTCCTCGCGCCGATCCTGACCTCCACCGGCAGCGGCAACCACATCGCGCTGTTCAGCTACTACAGCGTGCTGAACCTCGGCGTGTTCGCCATCGCCTGGTTCCGCGCCTGGCGCGTGCTCAACCTGGTGGGCTTCCTGTTCACCTTCGGCGTGGCCGGCGCCTTCCGCGCGTTTTCCTACCAGCCCGAAGACCTGGTCAGCACCGACTTCTTCCTGCTGCTGTTCTTCGTCATGTACGTGGCGATCTCGATCCTGTTCTCGCTGCGCCAGCCGCCGCAGCTGAAAGGCTATGTCTCCGGCAGCCTGGTGTTCGGCCTGCCGGTGGCGGCGTTCACGATCCACGCCACGCTGGTGCATCAGCTCGCCTTCGGCCTGGCCTGGAGCGCGCTCGGCTTCGGCCTGTTTTACCTCGCGCTCGCGGTGCTGCTGTTCGTCTCGCGCAATCCCAACCTGCGGCTGCTGGCCGAGGCCTTCGCGGCGCTGGGCGTGGTATTCGCCAGCCTCGCCGTGCCGCTGGCCTTCGATGAGCGCACCACCGCGGCGATGTGGGCGGTGGAGGGCGCCGGCTTGCTGTGGATCGGCGTGCGCCAGGACCGCCGGCTGGCGCGCGGCTTCGGCGCGCTGCTGCAACTGGCGGCCGGCTTCGGCTTCCTGCTCGGCTTCGACAACCTGCCGGCCGAGCGGGCGCTGCTCAACAGCGCCTGGATCGGGACGGTGCTGCTGGCGCTGTCCGGCCTGGCCTGCGGGCTGTGGCTCGCGCGCGTCGCGGCGCAACGCGCGCAGTGGGAACGACACTGGGACACGGCGCTGGGGTTGTGGGGTATCGGTTGGTGGCTGTTCGGCGGCCTGCAGGAAATCGACCGCTTCCTGGCGCAGGCACATGAATTCGGCGCGACGCTGACCTTCGTCGCCGCCACGCTGCTGGCGCTGCACGCCTTCGGC
>DATLYR010000210.1 GCA_035574475.1 Nevskiales bacterium
GCCACCGCCGCGTCGAAGGCGTTACCGCCGGCCGCCAGCACCAGCATGCCGGCTTCGGTGGCCAGCGGGTGCGCGCTGGCCACGGCATAGCCGGGCGGCCTGTCCGCCGCCCAGGCGGATTGAAGAAAAAGAACGAGAAAAAGAGCTCTGAGGAATTCTTTCTTCATGCAGCTTTTCCGGTCAGCCGCAGATATTTGGCATACAGCTGCTCATGCGTTTCCCGGTGATCGGGGTCCAGTGGGATGCAGTTGACCGGGCACACGGCCACGCACTGCGGCGCATCGAAATGGCCGACGCATTCGGTACAGCGCGCCGGGTCGATCTCGTAGATGAGCTCGCCCTGCCGGATGGCCTGGTTCGGGCATACCGGCTCGCACACGTCGCAGTTGATGCAGGCGTCGGTGATGGTCAGCGCCATGGGACGGTTTCCGCACTCAGCGCGGGGCCGTCTTGCGGCGCAGGGCCGCGGCCACCACGTCCGGCACCAGCCCGCTGATGTCGCCGCCGTGGCCGGCGATCTCGCGCACCAGGCTGGAGGAGATCTGCGTGAACTGCGGCGCCGGCGCCAGCATGATGGTGTCGATGTTCGGCTCCAGGTGGCGGTTCATCAGCGCCATCTGCTTCTCGTACTCGAAGTCGCCGACGCCGCGCGCGCCGCGCACCAGCACGGTCACGCCCCGCTTCTGGTACAGGCGCACGATCAGCTCGCCCCAGGCCACCACCTCGAGGTTGGGCACGTCGGCCAGCGCGGCGCGCACCAGCTCGACCCGCTCCTCCAGCGTGAACATCGGCTGCTTGCCGGAGTTCTTCGCCACCGCGACCAGCATCTTCGGGAACATCCGCGCGGCGCGGCGAATGACGTCCGCATGGCCGTTGGTGATGGGGTCGAAGGTGCCGGAATAGGCGGCGATGACGTCTTTGGCCGGGCTCATGGGCAGGGTCTGCAGGGAATCCTCAGGGATTATGCGGGTTGGCGGTGAAACGCACCAGCGCGAAGCTCACCTGCCCGGCGCGTGCGGATTTGAGCGTTTCCCAGCCTGGCGGCAGCGCCGGTGGCGGCGTCTCGGTCTCGACATACACGCGATGATCGGGCGCCAGCAGCGGCGGCAGCTGCGCCAGCAGCGGTGGCACCAGCCCCTGCCGGAACGGCGGGTCGAGAAAGACGATGTCGAAAGGCCCGCCGCCCTGGCGCAGGTACTGGGCCGCCTCGGCCTGCAGCAGCTGGGCGCGCGCCGTGGCGCCGAGTGTGGCGAGATGCGCGCGGATGCGTTCGATGACGCTGCGTTCGTGGTCCACGAACAGCACCTGCGCAGCGCCGCGCGACAGCGCCTCCAGCCCGAGCGCGCCGCTGCCGGCGAACAGGTCCAGGCAGCGGGCCTGGGCAATCACCGGCGCCAGCCAGTTGAACAGCGTCTCGCGCACGCGGTCCGGCGAGGGCCGCACGTCGCGGTCGGTGACGAAGTCGAAGCGGCGCCGGCGCCAGGCACCGCCGATGATGCGAAAGTCGCCGCGCAGGCCGTGTTGGCGGGGTTTCATGCGGGCATTGTAGCCGCTCGGCTGTGGCAGAATGGCCGCGATTTTTGCCGCCGGATTCTGCCCATGGTGATGATGTTCCGCTTCCTGCTCGCCTGGCTCACTCACCGCCTGCGCGGCCCGCTGGGCGTGCTCGACACCGGCGTGCTCAGCATGCGCGTGTGGCCGACCGACCTCGACATGAATGTGCACATGAACAATGGCCGCTATTTCACCGCCGCCGACATCGGCCGGCTGGACTGGTGGCTGCGCACCGGCGTGATGAAGAAGGCGCTGGCGCGCGGCTGGGGGCCGGTGGCCGGCGACGCCAACGGCCGCTTCAGCCGCTCGCTGCAGCCGTTCGAGAAATTCGCCGTGCACACGCGCCTGATCGGCTGGGACAGCAAGTGGCTGTTCAAGGAACACCGCTTCGTCAGCCAAAGCGGTCAGGTGGTGGCGGTGATCGTCGTGCGCTACCTGTTCCGCAGCCGCAAGGCCCAGCACAGCCCGGCCGAGGTGCTGGCGCTGGTCGGGCACCGTGAACCCTCGCCACCGCTGCCGGACTGGGTGCGCGACTGGCACCGCGCGCAGAACGAGCTGACCGCCAGCCTCAAGGCCGCGCGGGCCCGCGGTTGACCCGCAACCTGCGACCGCAAGGCTAAGCGCTGGTGGCGCCAGGCGAGGTCCTGGCAAAAGCCAGAGCCGCCGGATTACCCTTGCGTACCACCAACCGTGAGTCCGTCCACGCGCAGCGTCGGCTGGCCCACGCCCACCGGCACGCTCTGGCCGTCCTTGCCGCACACGCCGATGCCGGTGTCGAGCTTGAGGTCGTTGCCGACGCGGCTGACGCGCTGCAAGGCCTCGGGGCCGTTGCCGATCAGGGTGGCGCCCTTGACCGGGCGCGTGATCTTGCCGCCCTCGATCAGGTAGGCCTCGGCGGTGGAGAACACGAAGTTGCCGGACGTGATGTCCACCTGCCCGCCGTCGAGATTGGCGACGTACAGGCCCTTGTCCACCGAGGCGATGATGTCCTCCGGCAGGTCCTCGCCCGGCAGCATGTAGGTGTTGGTCATGCGCGGCATCGGCAGATGCGCGAAGGACTCGCGCCGGCCGTTGCCGGTCGGCGCCATGTTCATCAGCCGCGCGTTGAGCTTGTCCTGCATGTAGCCGCGCAACACGCCCTTTTCGATCAGCGTGGTGCAGTGGCTCGGCGTGCCCTCGTCGTCGAGATTGAGCGAGCCGCGCCGGCCGGGCAGCGTGCCATCGTCCACCACCGTGCACAGCGGGCTCGCCACCGGCTGCCCGAGGCGGCCGCTGTAGGCCGAGCTGCCCTTGCGGTTGAAGTCGCCCTCCAGCCCATGCCCCACCGCCTCGTGCAGCAGCACGCCCGACCAGCCGGCCGCGAGCACCACCGTCATGCTGCCGGCGGGCGCGGGATCGGCATGCAGGCGCACCAGCGCCTGGCGCACGGCCTCACGCGCATAGTCCTCGACGCGGTTCTGCTCGAGGAAGAACCTGTAATCGCCGCGCCCGCCGCCGCCGGCATGGCCCTGCTCGCGGCGACCGTTCTCCTCCACGATCACCTGGATGTTCATGCGCACCAGGGGGCGCACGTCGCCGGCCCAGGTGCCGTCGCTGGCGGCGATCAGCACCACGTCCTGCGCGCCGAGCAGGCTGACCATGACCTGCGTCACGCGCGGATCCAGGCTGCGCGCGAAGGCGTCCGCGCGGTGCAGCAGCGCCACCTTGTCGGCCTCGGCCAGGCTCGGCACGGGATCGATGGCCGGATACAGCGCACGGCCGCCTGGCGACTGCCAGGCGCGCACGCGCCCGCTCTGGCCCTGGCGCACGATTGCACCGGCCGAGCGCGAGGCGGCGGTCAGCGCTGGCAGCGCCAGCTCCTCGGAATAGGCAAAACCGGTCTTCTCGCCGCTGATGACGCGCACACCCACCCCCTGCTCGAGGCCGAAGCCGGCGTCGCGCACCAGGCCGTCTTCCAGCGACCAGTGCTCGCGGCGCCGGTACTGGAAATACAGATCGGCCGCGTCCACGCCCGGTACCAGCAGCGTCTCCAGCACGCGTTGGATCTGCGGCTGCGACAGCTCGGCCGGCGCCAGCAGAGTGTGTTCGGCCTGTTTCAGTGCGGTTTCGTTCATGGTGTCTTTCGGTTGATCCGCGGACTATGCCTTGCGCAGCCCACGCGGTTTACAGGCGCCGGTGCCGCAGCGCCGGGAAGCGTTCGCGCGTCGCGCGCAGCCGCGCGAGGTCGATCTCGCCGAGCACCACGCCCGGCCCCTGCGGCAGGCGGTCCAGCACCACACCCCAGGGATCGACGATCAGGCTGTCGCCCCAGGTCTCGCGCCCGCCGGGATGGCGGCCGCCCTGGTTGGGGGCGATGACGTAACAGAGATTCTCGATGGCGCGCGCGCGCAGCAGCACTTCCCAGTGGGCGCGCCCGGTCGCGGCGGTGAAGGCCGAGGGCAGCGCGACGATCTCCACCCCTTGGTCCACCATGCGCCGGAAGAGTTCCGGGAAGCGCAGGTCGTAGCACACCGCCAGGCCCAGCCGGCCGAGCGGCGTGTCCACCACCGTCACCGCGTCGCCGGCGATCGTGCTGCGCGACTCGGCGTAGTGCTCCTCGCGCCCGGGAATACCGACGTCGAACAGGTGGATCTTGTCGAAGCGCGCGGCCAGCCGGCCCTGTGCGTCATACAGCAGGCAACTGGCGTATGCGCGCGTGGCGTCGTGTTCATCGCGCAGCGGCACGGTGCCGCCGACCAGCCACAGGCGGTGCGCGCGCGCCTGCTGCGCCAGGAAGTCCTGGAGGGGTCCGCCGCCCGGCGCCTCCGCGACCGCCAGCTTGGCCTCGTCGCCGGCCCCCATCAAGGCAAAGTTTTCCGGCAGCACCGCGAGCTGCGCGCCGCGCGCCGCGGCATCCGCGATCAGCGCCGCTGCCTGTGCGAGGTTGGCGTCGCGCTCCGCGCCCGACACCATCTGGATGGCCGCCACCCGGGACATGCGCTCAGCCATCCTTGTCGATGGTGGGGTTGTCCCAGGGACCGCGCAGGCGGTAGCTCAGTTCCGACATGTCCTCGATCGGCTTCTTGAACAGCTGCTGCGCCAACAGAATGCCCAACCCCACGGCCGGACCGCCAGCCAGCGTGCCGGCCAGTGCCACGCCGGGCGACAACTGTGGATGAATCGTGACTTTCTGGTCGTAATCGCGCGCGGCCAGGCCGACGCGACCCTCGATTTCCATCTTCAGCGAGGGGCCGTTGATCTTCAGGTTGTCGGTCCAGGCATTGCCCTGCTCGATGCGGAAATCGCCCTTGAGCGTGTCGAAGGCCAGGCCCTTCGACACCACGTCGCGAAAATCCAGCGTCAGCCGTCGCGGCAGCGCATAGAAGTTCAGCAGCCCGAGCACGCGGCCGGCGCCGGGCTCCACCGCCATCAGCACCCCCTTCTCCAGGTCCAGGCTGAAGCCGCCGCCCAGCAGTTCGGTCTTGAGTCCGCCGGCATGCGGGGCCCAGGCCAGGCTGGCCTGCAGCCGGATTTTCTCGGCATCCAGGCTCGGTGCGTAACCCAGCGCCTCGAACAGCGGCCGCAGCCCCCGGCCGCGGGCGCCGAGCGACAGCTGCGCACTGCTCTCGCCGCGCACGCGCGTCCAGCTGCCGCTGCCCTGCATCTCCAGTTCGCCTTTGAGGCTGAAGGTGGACAGGGCCAAGCCGTTGGGCACGGGCACCGCCTCGAGCTGCAGCTGGCCCAGCTCATGGCCGTTCACGCGCAGGCTGCGGCAGCGCAAGCTCAGGCCGGGCAGCTGCGCCGGGTCGCGCGGCGGGGATTCGTCCGCCGCCACCGCGGCCTCCGCCGCCTCCGGGCTGCGCTGCGGCGCGCGCAGCTGCAGGCGCTGCAATTCGGCACGATACACGGCGCGACCGGCAGGCTGCAGCGGCCAGCGCAGGCTGCCCTCCACCGCCGGGCCGCTCGCGCTCAGCAGCCACTCGTCCTCCTGGCGCTTCAGTTGCAGACGCAGATTTTCGAAACTCCGATCGGCGGCCAGCAGCCGGCCGATGCGCAGGTCGGCGCCCTGCAGCAGCGGCTCGGGCCTGGCAGGCGG
>DATLYR010000211.1 GCA_035574475.1 Nevskiales bacterium
CCCGCCGGGCGCGCCATTATCCAGGCAAAAAATGCCCCGGCGCTGCATAGCAGGCCGGGGCGAACCGCTGCCCTGTCCCCGGGGGGACAGGCAGCCGGGGAGGCCCGTCTGGAATCGGGATCAGTTAGCCTTGGTGCCGCCGCACTTGCCCTCGCCGCATTTGCCTTCCTCGGCCTTCTTCTCGGCGCCGCACTTGCCCTCGCCGGCCTTCTTCTCGGCGCCGCATTTACCCTCGCCGCACTTGCCCTCCTCGGCCTTCTTCTCGGCGCCGCATTTACCCTCGCCGCATTTGCCTTCGGCCAGCAGCGTGTAGCCGGCAGGCAAGTCCGCGGCCTGGAATACGGCGCCCTGGCTGGCGGCTTGGGCGGCCAGCCCGTTCAGGGCGAAAGCGGCGCCCAGGGCCATCGCGATTGGTTTCTTGGTGAATACGCTCATCGTCGTCTCCTGTGGTGGTCAGGCCCGTGGTATACGGGCGATTGGGGGAAAAAGATTCAGCCGGCGGGTAAATGGCGGCAGAGATGCAAAAGCACCCGAACTGTTGGATAGTGTGCATTCTTTGAGCAGCATGAACGGAACGGTATGCAGGCGGAGCGGCAGATTCCGCTGATCCTCAAGCTGGATGTCGGCGGCCAGCCGGTGGAGTGGATCCACTGGCGCGAGGCGGCGTCGCAGTATTTCCGCGAGACGGTGCGCTGGGGGCTGGGCGCGCGCAAGATCCCGCTGTACGGCGGCTGGCGGCGCGACACCGGCGAGCGCAGCGTGCTGCACATCGACCCGATCATCGCGGTGGACGACCACAGCCACCGGCGCGGACGCAGCCTGGTGCCGCGCCTGTGCCGGCGCACGCTGTATCAGCGCGACCGCGGCCTGTGCATGTACTGCGCACACCCGGTCGGCTACTCGCAGATGGAGGTCGAGCACGTGATTCCGCTGTCGCGCGGCGGGCGCACGGCCTGGGAGAACGTGGTGGTCGCCTGCCACCGCTGCAACCACCGCAAGGATGCGCGCACGCCGGAGGAGGCCGGCATGAAGCTGCTGGCGGTGCCGTACGCACCGAACGTGGCGGAGTACCTGATCCTCTCCAACCGGCGCATCCTGGCCGACCAGATGGAGTTCTTAAAGCCGCTGGTGCCGCTACGGCGCGCCTGAGCCGCTGCGTGCGGCGGACTCGCGCTGCTCCAGCCGTGCGATCAGCGCATCCAGCCCGTCGCGGCGGATGATCGTGTTGAACTGTCCGCGGAAGTTGGTCGCCAGGCTGACGCCCTCGACGCTCACGTCATAGACCTTCCACTGCCCGTCCACAAGGCGCACCGACAGCGCGATCGGTACCGGCGGTTTTTCGCGCCGCATCAGATCCACGCGCACGGTGGCGTCCTCCGCACCTTCGGCCAGGCGTGTCGGCTTCCAGGCCAGCTGCACCGTGTCTGCGTATTGCAGCAGCGCGCCGGCGTAGTTGCGCACCAGGTAATTCTTGAACACCTCGATGAAGCGCAGGCGCTGCGCCTCGCTGGCCGTGCGCCAGTGCGGACCCAGCACCAGCTGGCCGATGTAGCGGGTATCGAAGCCCGGCAACAGCTCGGCCTCGATCTCGCGCTGGAAGCGCGCGGCATCGGCCTGGTAGGCGGCGCGGTTGGCCTCGATCTGCGCGCGCACGCGCTCGGTGGTGGCGCGGATGGCCTGCTCGGGTGACTCTGCCGCGGCGGCATCCACCACCAGGCAGGACAGCAGCAACCCAAGCAGCGCGGATGAAAGTTTTCGCATCTACGGACGTCCTGTGGCGGCGCCAGGTGCCGGCGCTACGTTCAGGGAGTGGCTCGCTCGCGCCACTGGCCGGCGCCCAGGAATATGAGTGTCAGCTGGCGCACGAAGTTCTCCACCAGTTCATGCTCGGCCTGCGGCTGGCCCGGGGGCAGGTCGAGAATGTCGCTGGCGGCGTTCAGCATGGTGTTCACCACCAGTCCACAGATCATACGCAGCGACTCCATGGACAGATGCGGCAACAGGCGCAGGTCGCGCAGGTCCTGGGCCATCTCGGTGACGAAGTGGTTGATCTCCGTGCGGATGGCGTAGCGCATCAGCGGCGAACCGGTGGAGCGCTCGCGCGCCGCCACCAGGAAATAGCGCGGGTTGTCCTCGACGTAGCGCTTATAGATCGCCACCGAGCTGCGGATGATGTCGGTGGTGGGCACGCCGGCCTTGCGCGCCTCGCGCAGCAGCCGCCGCAGCGTTACGCCGCTTTCTTCCACCAGCGCCAGGCCCAGCTCGTCCATGTCGCGGAAGTGGCGGTAGAAGGCGGTGGGTACCACGCCGGCCTCGCGCGCGATCTCGCGCAGGCTCAGGCTGCCGAAGCTGCGGCCCTGACTCATCAGGGTCAGCGCGGCATCCATGAGGCTGTCGCGCGTGCGCTGCTTGCGGTCTTGCCGCGAGAGCAGTTCCTCGTAGGCGGCCTTGCCTGATTCCACGTCGTCCCGACGCGGGCGATGCCGGTGGCGTTTCATTCGTGAACAGTATACATGAAACGTTATTACTTTAAGTAATTGATTATTAATAATATTATTTGACTTATACGGTGTAGGCTCATATTTCAGTGAACAAGTGTTGACAACAGGCCGGCGGCCGGGCATGCTGTGCACACTCGTTCACTGGGAGTTCGTGACGATGAGCACCCCGAACCTGCGCCAGTCCGTCCGAAGCGGCCGACTGCGCCGCGTGCTGGGCTCGCGTCTGGCGGCCAGCCTGGCCTTCCCGCATGGTGTGGACCGCTACCTCGAGCAGTTCGACCCGACCTGGTCGCTCGAGGAAGTGCGCGCCACGGTCGTGTCCGTGCGCCAGCTCACGGCCGACAGCGTGACGCTCAGCCTGCGGCCCAACCAGAACTGGCGAGGTTTCCGCGCCGGCCAGTACGTCCGGCTGACGGTGGAGATCAACGGCGTGCGCCGCACGCGCTGCTACTCGCCGGCGAATTCCGAACATGCGCGCGACGGCCTGATCGAGCTCACTGCCAAGTCCCATGCGGGCGGCTTGGTGTCGAAGTATCTGCGTGAGCAGGCGCGGCCGGGCATGGTCGTGACGCTGTCGCAGGCGGAGGGCCTGTTCGCGCTGCCGGGATCGCCCACCGAGGGACGCCCGGATCGCGTCCTGCTGATCAGCGGCGGCAGCGGCATCACGCCGGTCATGGCCATGCTGCGCACACTGCTGGACGAGCACCACAAGGGCCGCATCAGCTTCCTGCACTACTGCAACACCGCGGCCGACATGATTTACGCCGACGCGCTGGCCGGAATCGCTGCCCGGCATCCGAACGTGGAACTGATCCGCTGCTTTGCGCAGCCAGGCCAGGGCGGTGAACTGCAGGGCCTGTTCTCGCGCGAACAGCTGCGCGCCGCCGTTCCGGACTATGCCGAGGCCGAAACCTTCCTGTGCGGGCCGCCGGCCATGATGCAGGCGGTCGAGCGGGTCTGGGCCGAGGACGGCCTGTCCGCGCGCCTGCGGCAGGAGCGCTTCAGCGCCGCGCCGGTGACCCGTGCCAGCGCCAGCGCCGAGGGCGAAGTCCGCTTTGCGCGCAGCGAACGCCTGGCCGTGAACAACGGCGACACGCTGCTAAACCAGGCGGAAGCGGCGGG